>JAQVOT010000025.1 GCA_028702415.1 Eubacteriales bacterium | reverse complement strand
AAATATAGACAAAATCAAGTGCCCTGATAAGAAAACTGTAGTTATTGAGTGCAGTGCTCCTAAGGCTAACATGCTCCAGAATCCTACACCGATTCTGCCGGCACACATCTGGGGGAATCTTGGGGATGAAGCCACAGAATTCTCTAATGAAGGTGTAATCGGAACCGGACCATACAAGTTTGTATCACAGGATGACACCACGGTAAACATTGAACTTAACGCAGAGTATTTCGGAAATGCAGCCAAAATACCGGCGTATGCCTTTGTTGAGTACAAGTCGGAAGATGGTCTTGCTTCGGCTCTGAAGACAGGGGAGGTTACAGGCGCAACAAACCTGACAGCCACTCAGCTGAAAGAATTGCAGAAGGAAGATGGCGTTGATGCTATTGCGGGAGATGCCAACGGTTTTACACACGTTGCATTCAACCAAAGCAATTCCAATAAAAGTACCGGCAATCCGGCGCTGAAGGAAAAGGTCGTAAGACAGGCGATTGAACTCTGTACAGACAAGGAAGCAATTGTGGCCAAGGCATACGGTGGACTTTCAACTGCAGGAACGACACTTGTTAATGAAGGAAACAGATATCACTATACTCCAACAGGTGATGAACTTAGAGATTTTGACACAGATAAGGCCAATGAAGTACTGGATGCAGCAGGATTCCTTGATTCAGACGGAGATGGAATAAGGGAAGCAAAGGGCAACAAACTTGAGTTCAGAATAATAAGCATTTCAGATAATACACCTGAAGTCAAGGCTGCACAGATTATGAAGAAGGGTTGCAGAGAAGCAGGTATTGAACTTAAAACCGAAACAATGGATTCAGGAAAGATGTGGGATGAAGAATGGGCCTTCAACTATGATATTTTGATTGACGGCTACGGTGGAGATGTTGATCCATCATGTATTTGCGGAATCCTCAGATCAGATTACTATGCAGCAGATGGCAACACAAATGATTTCGGCTATGAGAGTGCAGAATTTGACAGGTTATTCGCAGAGCAGGGCGCACAGGTTAATAAAGCTGACAGAATCAGCACTATGAAACAGCTTCAGAAAGTTGCATATGATGATTGTCCGTTATTTGTGCTTGTATATGACAATTATGTACAGGCTGTAAGAAGTGATACAATTAAAGGCTTCAAGCAGATTCCTGAAAATGGTGCATACTTCTTTAATAATACAATTGATAACTATGTAAATGCTGAAATGATAACGGAATAATGAGAGCGAAATATATAATAAAAAAATCAATATATGCCTTGATTACAATATTTCTGATTATTATATTCAATTATTTTCTGTTCAGGGTTATTCCGGGAGATCCGCTCTCAATGGTAATGAGAAATCCAAAAGCCACTGAGGAGGCTGTTCAGAAAACAATTGAGATGTACGGGCTGGACAAGTCTTGGTACGAACAGTTCTTCATATACCTGAAGGACCTATTCCACGGTGATTTAGGAATGTCATTTGAATTTAAGAGACCGGTAATGGAAGTAATCGGGCCTAAGGTTTTGCCAACAGTAATATTATTCGGTGTTTCTGAAATCTTGGCCATTATATTTGGAATATTCATGGGTATTGTATCAGCCTGGAAACGTGGAACGAAACTGGATGTCACAATCCTCAGTGTTTCCCTGTTCACATACTCAATGCCTGTATTCTGGCTGGGGATGATTCTGGTTGCCGTCTTTGCAGTTAATCTAGGCTGGTTCCCTACAGGTGGAATCACTTCGCCGGGAGTGGCCATTATGGGGGGATGGGCTCATGTAAGTGATATTATATGGCACGGGGTTCTTCCTGTAATTACTATGGCTGTTCTAATCGTAGGCGAATATGCACTGACCATGAGAAATACTCTAATAGATGTGCTGGGAGAAGACTACATTACAACGGCGAAAGCAAAAGGCTTCAGCGAAAGATACATACTTAGAAAGCATGCATTTCCAAATGCCATGCTGCCAATGGTAACGATCATCGCAATTAATCTGGGATTTGTTATCGGCGGCGCAGTTCAGATTGAGACAGTATTCTCATGGCCGGGCCTCGGGAATCTGATGTATGATGCACTGGGCGCCAGGGATTACCCTGTGCTGCAGGGCTTGTTTTTGCTGATTACCATCTGCGTAGTACTGGCAAACTATATTGCGGATATAAGCTATTCATACATTGACCCTCGGGTTAAGAATGAGGCATAAGGGGGTGATGATATGAGTAGAAGTGCAAAAAGTGCAATTAGGAAGAGGAAGTTCAAGGACTTCTGCAGCAGCGTATATCATAACAAGATGGCATTCACAGGTACCATCATACTCACTGTGTTTGTTCTGGCTGCCGTTTTCGGACCGATTCTTGTTCCATTCTCTACTCTGGATTTTGGCGCTAACGACGAAATGATGCAACCGCCAAGTGCAGAGCACTTTCTGGGAACTGACGACATGGGGAGAGATGTTCTGGCTTATCTGATGTCAGGTGCCAGAATATCAATGCTGTGCGGTTTCATGGCAACTCTAATCTCTATGGTTTTAGGTACGGCAATAGGAATTGCGGCAGGATACTTTGGCAAAGGAACGGATAATATTCTCATGAGATTCACGGACTTTTTCCTTGTAATCCCATGGCTTCCACTTTGCATGGTTCTGGCCGCAATTCTGGGCACAAGTATCTGGAACATAATATTTGTTATTGGTATAACAAGCTGGCCGGGAACTGCCAGAGTCGTCAGGGCACAGACCCTTTCGATCAGAGAGAGACCTTTCGTGGAACGTACGGTTTCAATCGGTGCAGGCAGCTTCCACACGATGATAAAACACATAATGCCGAATGTATTCCCTCTGATTTTTGCAAATACAGTGCTTGTTGCTGCTGTTGCAATCACATCGGAGACAACCCTCAGCTTCCTGGGTCTTGGGGACACAACCAGAGCAAGCTGGGGAATGATGCTCCACTATGCTTTCGAAAGTGGTGCGGCCAGCGTTGGAGCATGGTGGTACTATATACCGCCGGGACTGTGCGTTGTACTTGTTATTCTGGCATTCACACTTATGGGCTATGCTTTTGATGAAATCATGAATCCGAAACTGAAAGAGAGGTAGGAATATGAAACTTCTTGAAGTCAAAAATCTTAAGACATATTTCACCATCAAACAGGGAACGGTCAAGGCCGTTGACGGTATCAGCTTTGACCTTGATTATGGCGAAGCTCTGGGTCTTGTTGGTGAGTCGGGCTGCGGTAAAACCACCAGCGCTCTTAGTATAGCTCACATTCTTCCGAAAGAAGGCGAAATAGTGGACGGCGAAATTCTCCTGGAAGGGGTGGATCTTGCAAAAATGAGTGAAAAAGAAATCAGCAAATACAGATGGAATGATGTATCAATCTGTTTCCAGGGTGCCATGAATGCTCTGAATCCTGTTATGAAAATAGGGGAACAGATTGCAGAAGCTGTAATGCTTCACCAAGGTCTTCATGAGAAGAAAGCTCTGGAAAAAGCAGCATCACTTCTGGAACTTGTGGATATTCCAGGGGAGCGAATTAACAACTATCCTCATGAATTTTCTGGTGGAATGAAACAGAGGGTCATGATTGCCATGGCCCTGGCATGTGATCCGAAAATCATGATAGGCGATGAACCTACAACAGCACTGGATGTTATGGTTCAGGCTCAGATTCTCAATCTGATAGAAAAACTTAGGTCAGAGTTTAACATGGGATTCATTCTCATTACTCATGACCTTTCTCTTCTGGCCGAAACCTGCGACAAGATTGCCGTAATGTATGCCGGAAAGATAGTGGAGATAGCACGCTCACAGGATATTTTTGAACACACATCACATCCCTATACGGATAAGCTGATAAAGTGTTTCCCTGATGTGACAAAGGGAAAGCTGATGCCCGAGGGAATCCCCGGGACACCCCCTAACATGCTGGAGATTCCTCTGGGATGTCCGTTTGCACCGAGATGCGAACAGGTCTGCAACAAATGCAGGCAAGTTGCACCTGAACTTACGGAAGTAGGAAATGAACATTTTGTTAGTTGCCACAACTGGGAGGTGATCGCCAATGGCTAAGATTTTTGAAGTGGAAAATCTGAAGGTTCATTTTAAACTTAAGGGGACTTTCGGGAGTCAGAAAAAGACGGTCAAAGCAGTTGATGGCATATCTTTCAGCATAGATGAAGGGGAAGTTTTTTCTCTGGTTGGTGAATCAGGAAGCGGCAAGACCACAACAGGAAAGGCTCTGCTTCAGCTGGTTCCGTATACCTGCGAAAAAATGCTGTTTAAGGGTGAAGTAATAGAAAATAGTAAGGTCGGTCTGAAGAACTTCAGGCAGAAGGCCCAGATGATTTATCAGGATCCCTACCAGTCTCTTAATCCGAGAAATGAGATTCTGGATATAGTCTCTGAACCGCTTATTGTTAACAAGTTGACAGAGAGTGAGGAGGACAGACTGGAGCGAAGCAGAATTGCTCTGGAAGAGGCCGGCATGGCACCGGGCGAAGACTATTTTTTCAGATATCCTTATGAACTGTCCGGAGGACAGAGACAGAGAGTAGTAATTGCGAGTTCAATGATAATGAAACCTGATTTCGTTGTGGCGGATGAACCTGTATCCATGCTGGATGCATCAATACGTACAGGGATATTGAGACTGATGATGAAATTCAGAGAGGAAACAGGCGTATCGTACCTGTTCATCACACATGATCTGTCACTGGCATGGCTAATATCCGATAAAATTGCGATAATGTATCTGGGTAAGATTATGGAAATAGGAAACTCAGATATAATAATAAAGGGAGCCGTTCATCCATACACAAAAGCTCTGGTTGAGATCATGCCAAAGCCGGGCCAGGCACGTCTGGGAGAGCGTAATGTTCTCGAAGGTGAAACACCTGACCCTACAGATGTCGTAGAGGGATGCAAATTCTGCAGCAGATGCCCGGTGCATATGGATAAGTGCGCGATTGAAGAGCCTCCTATGATAGAGGTTGAACCGGGACATCAGGTTGCCTGCTGGAGGGCAATGAAATGACTGCAAGAGAAAACATTATTACAGAAATAAATAAAATAGATGTAGCAAAACTTACATCCGACCTTGTAAAAATACGAAGTTATTCATTTATGGATAATCAGGAGCAGGAGGTTGCGGAATTCATCCGCGACTTCCTGGTTTCTAACGGCGTTGATGCTCGTCTTCAGGAGGTTGCAACCGGACGGTCGAATGTTATCGCCAGAGTAGGCGGAGGGAATGGCCCCGTGCTTATGCTCAATGGACACATTGACACTGTGCCTGCATATGATATGGAGAATGCTTTCAGCGGTGAAATTCGTGATGGGAAGGTATATGGCAGAGGAACATCTGATATGAAGGGATCGGTTGCCGCAATGATGGCGGCCCTCGTAGGAATAAAAAATGCGAGAGTGAAACTGAAGGGCGACCTAGTTTTTGCGGCAGTTGCCGATGAAGAGGAAGCAGGCATTGGGACCAAGGCTCTCCTTATGGATTGGTGCGGCGCGGATGCTGTAATCGTAGGGGAGCCGTCGGAGCTGAAAATAGGGCTTGGAAACAAAGGCCTGGAATGGATAAAAGTAGAATTCTATGGAAAGAAAGTTCATGGCGGAAATCAGGAAGATGGAATTAACGCTATTGAGATGGCGGCCAGATTCATCACATATCTTACTGATGAATACTCTCTGCAGTTGGCGGAGAGAAAGATAGATTATCTTGGAAGTCCTACTATTAATATCGGCACAGTTTTTGGCGGTGACCAGCCAAGCACAGTGGCCGACAAATGCCTGGTTACTTTTGACCGAAGATCAATACCCGGAGAAACAGTTGAAGACGTTTACCTGGAGATCAATGAAATCATTGAGATTCTTGCCGGGAGGCATCACGGATTCAGCGCAAAGGCAAGCGACCTTCTCGATGGCAGAAACGAGATTCCGCACTTGGGATTCTGCACGAATTCTGACGCCGGAATAGTCAAAGCCGTGCAGGCGGCGGCTGATGCAGAAGGAATGGGCGAAAGGCCACTTGTGGGACTTTCTGTCTGGACTGATGCCGGATTTATTTCAAACAATACTGATGCGGAATGCATAATATTCGGACCCGGCGAAATGGCTGTCTGCCATACTGCCGATGAATATGTATCAATAGAACAGTTAAAAAAAGCTGCAGTCATGTTCGCATTGACAGCACTTGAGTACTGTGGGGAATCAGAGTAATGACAAAAGAAAACAATAAGACAAGCATAGAAAAGGCTCTGGAAATACTAAGTGTATTCAGTGAAGAACCATATGAATATTCTGTTATGGACATAGTGAAGATTACCGGTATGAACAGAACCACAGTCTATAGAGATCTGACTTCATTGGAGAACTACGGGTTTATCATGAGATCAGAGGATGACAGATACTACACATTGGGGCCACTGGCTTATCATATGGGGAGTGCCTATCTTACAAAGGCGGATTATGAGGAAAAAATCTTAAGCTTGTTGGAAAAAATTGGAGAAGAAACAAAGGAATCGGTAGGCCTGGCGAGAAGAGACGGGGAAAAAATAGTTTCCATCTATTCTATTGAAATACACCAGGCTATCAAGGTAAATGACAAGCCTGGGACATTCTATCCCATTAATAGAGGTACTTACGGTAAGTGCCTTACGGCATTCAGAGATAATCCGGTAAGTTATGAACAACTTGCAGAAATGAACTTTGAAAAGGAGACTCCTCAGACCCTGACGGACCCACAGGAAATTCTGGACGAGTACGATAGGATTCGTAAGGACGGGTATGTGCTGAGTATTGAGGAATCCTTCACTTATGCAATAGGTGTAGGTGTCCCCCTGAGAAGCCCCGATGGCAGGGTCAGAAATGTAGTTGCGGTTTCTTTCTTCAAGCAGGATGGTTACGAAAAGAAAGTTGAAGAGATTCTGAAGATTCTCTTCAAGTATCAGCATGAGATTGAGAAATATTTAAGATGAGAAGGAATTTTTCCACAACGGCATTCATATACAGACAGGCTGGGGAAATATGAAAAAAGAATGGTGATGGAACAATGGCCGACAGAAAAAAAATAGAATACCGCGAAGAAATTCTAAAGGAACTTTCAAAGCTTATCAGCATACCTAGTGTAACCGGTGACAGAGAAGAGGTTCGGAAGGCACTCGGTTATGCACTTGACTTGGGAAAGAAACTTGGATTTAAGGCCGGAGCTTATGCGGGGGGCAGAGTAGGCGTAATTGAATGGGGCGAAGGCCCGGAAACGCTGGGTATTCTCGCGCATGTGGATGTGGTTCCACCGGGGCCACTGGAAGAATGGTCTACTGACCCTTATGAAGCGGTAATGAAGGATGGCAGAATTTTTGGGCGTGGCACGATGGATGACAAGGGCATGGTAATAACATGCCTTTTTGCAATGAAGGCAGCTTCTGACAGATCCGAAGAAGAAGGAATTTTTCCCAAGAAAAAAGTGCAACTGATAATTGGCACTCAAGAGGAGGGAGAATGGGAGGATATGTATGACTATGTTACTTCAAACCCTCTGCCGGATTACGGTTTTACGCCAGATGGCGAGTTCCCATATGCCAACATAGAGAAGGGAATTGTAGACATGGATATGGAATTCGACATACCTGAGGAAAGCAATATAAGGTATATTGAAGCGGGTACCGTGGTTAATGCAATTCCTTCCTTTGCATGTGCGGTTATGGCTGATGGCAGCACAATTGAGGCTACAGGCAATACATGTCATTCCTGTGATCCCACAAAGGGAGAGAATGCCATTTTCAATCTACTGAATAAACTTAAGGAAGCCGGGGAGTACTCTTATGTAAGCGAGGTGCTTGAAATGGTCCAATCTGCCTTTGCGGATTGCTATGGAAGCACATTGCCGATATATAAGAAAAGCGAATACTTTCGAGGTGAGTGGGTACATAGGACTGTATTTTCCCCGACAGTAATCAGGACGAATAAAAACAAACTTCACGTAGTAGTGGATGTGAGATTTGCTTATGGAACAGAGCCGAAGGATATAGTTGATTTTTTTGATGAATTTGCCAGAAAACTTGGCGGCTGTGCCAAGACAATCAGCATTATGCCGGCAGTATTTGTGCCAAGAGACAGACCTTTCCTGAAGGTGTTTGACGATGCTTATAATAAGCACTCGGGCATTTCTTATTCCGGGAGCATTGCAATGGGAGGTTCATACGCCAAGACCATGCCAAACATTGTTTCTTGGGGGCCGGCTTTTCCGGGGGATGAGGATTTCTGCCATCAACCGAATGAGTCCATTGGTATTGAAACAATAGAAAAGTGTTTTAGAATATACAGGGAAGCAATAGAAACTATATTGTTCTCGAACAGTAGTTTTGTGTGAATTTTATATTAGGAGGTTTTTTTATGGTATATGTACATCTGGCAACAGGCTTTGAAGAGGTGGAAGCCATTACCGTTGTGGATATTCTAAGGAGGGCGGACATTGAAGTTCGATCTGTATCGGTAACAGAGAAAAAACTGGTTATGGGTGCCCACGGGATTAATGTTGAAGCAGACATTCTTTTTGTGGATGCAGATTACAGTATCTGTGAAATGATAGTACTTCCGGGAGGAATGCCTGGAGCAACTAATCTGGAAGCCCACGAAGGTCTTATGAGAAATATCAGGGAATTTGCGGTGGGAGACAAAAAAATTGCTGCAATCTGCGCTGCTCCGCTGGCTCTTGGAACAGCCGGCGTAATCGAAGGCAGGAGAGCAACAATATATCCGGGCATGGAAGACCGGCTTGCAGGTGCTGTTCCTACAGGTGAAGCAGTGACCGTTGACGGAAATATTATTACCGGTAAAGGACCTGCATTCGCCATGGAGTTTGCCCTTACTATTGTTGAAGAAATAAAAGGGACCACCATTAGGGAAAAGGTGGCCACTAAATTATTACTATAATGTATTCAGAACTTAACCACTTGTCGCCACTTATTGATGGCTATCGAATTCACTGTCAAGCTCTTCTGCATTGGTAGCGAGTTTATTTGCAGGTGCAGGCATGGCGGATGCGACTTTATCTATGCCGGTAATAAGCGGTTTTTTTATGCGGCAGGTTTTATCCTGACAGTTTTCGCATTTTATGGTGCTGTTGGATCCTCTCCAGAAACGTTCAGGATATCTGGCATAGATAAGTTCCCATCTGATGGCAACTATCAATGATGTAAAGAGCAGACTCCAGCTGAAAAAGCTAGGAATAAACAGCATGGGTGTGTACATCATCATGTGCCCCCAGTCGAATATTCTGCAGTTGACACAGCAACGGTTGCCCATCAGGTATTTCTGGAAGGGGCAGAACAGCATCATACAGACCAGATCACAGGTGAAGTAAAAGAGAGATAGCATCAGAAGTTCAGGAGCAACGATTGCTCCTGTAAGATATAGAATTCCGAATATGGCATTCCAGCATACCCAGATAAGCAATACCCTCCAGGCTCTTATATTCATCTGCTGAACGTATTCCAGCAGATGAAGTTTATCGTAACCCTCTTCGGGCTCGTGATAGGTTTGCTTGCTGCTTTTGCGTCCGCTCATGGTTATTTTGGACTTGGGAATCAGGTGGACAATCATTCCTGCCATGAGAATAGCCCATAGAATATGAAGAGGTGTCAATTGATAAAAGAATTGGTTGGTAAGAACACTTTCAAACCAGTCACGATGTAGAATGTACAGTATAACAGACACGACAAAGATAACAACTCTGCCCGTGAGTCGGACCATATAGATTGTAAACATTCTGTTTTTTTCATTTAACATAGTATATGTACTCCTGATTTTCAGCACCAACATTTATTAAAATCCACATAATAGCATTTTAACACCATATGGCACACAAAAACAACTTGAAGATATTCTTTTTTTGTGTTTTAATAAAAAAATAAGAATAGGGGAGTAATCAGCGCATATTATGCGTGATGATGTCAACATCCACGGGCGATATGTCCTGGCATGGTCTTAAATGATGAGACTTATCTGCAGATAAACGGATATGTCTCTATTTTTTTGAAGGAGGAAAAATGACAGAACAGACAAAAGGGAAGAGAATATGGTCTGAAATATGGCAGT
>JAQVOT010000024.1 GCA_028702415.1 Eubacteriales bacterium | reverse complement strand
TCATGCTCCAGACCAGAAACGGCAAGAGAACAGCTTTTGCAGCTGTACAGATCGCGGTGGACATGGTAGAAGAAGGCCTTATCAGCAAGGAAGAGGCCATAATGAGATTAGAACCCGCTCAGATCGACCAGCTTCTGCATCCGATGTTCGATGCTGCCGAACTGAATGCGGCAGAGAAGATGGCGAGAGGACTTCCTGCATCACCTGGCGCTGCATGCGGACAGATTCGTTTTACCGCAGAAGAGGCAGCCAAGGCTGCTGCCAACGGTGAAAAGGTAATTCTGGTAAGGCTTGAAACTTCACCTGAAGATCTCGCAGGCATGGTTGCTGCAGAAGGTATTCTGACGGCAAGAGGCGGCATGACTTCCCACGCTGCAGTAGTAGCAAGAGGAATGGGCAAGTGCTGCGTATCAGGATGTTCGGAAATCAAGGTTGATGAAGCCGGCAGGAGACTGATAATTGGTGAAAATACATTTACAGAGGGAGACTTCATTTCACTAAATGGTTCAACGGGAGACGTGATCAAGGGTGAAATCAAGACTGTTCCACCTGAACTTTCAGGAGATTTCGCCACTATTATGAGCTGGGCCGATGAAATCAGAACTCTGAAGGTTAGAACAAATGCTGATAACCCTAGAGATGCCCAGCAGGCTGTTGAGTTCGGCGCACAGGGCATCGGACTTTGCAGAACCGAGCACATGTTCTTTGAAGAGGAAAGAATTCCTGCAATCAGAAGAATGATCATGGCGGACACAGTAGAAGAAAGAAGAGAAGCATTAAGCTTCCTGCTGCCTTATCAGAAGAGTGATTTCAAGGGAATATATGAAGCCATGGAGGAAAGACCTGTAACCATCAGACTGCTGGACCCACCTCTTCACGAGTTCATTCCGCATACTGAAGAGGAGCTTAAGGAACTGGCTAAAACCATTGGCAAGCCATACGAAAAACTTGCAAAAAAAGCTGAAGATCTCCACGAGTTCAACCCGATGCTTGGTCACCGTGGGTGCAGGCTTGCTGTAACATATCCCGAAATTGCAGAAATGCAGGCAGAGGCAATTATCAGAGCTGCAGTGGAAGTAAAAAAAGAAAAGGGATATGACATGGTTCCTGAAATAATGATTCCGCTGATTGGAAGCAAGGAGGAGCTTGCAAATGTCAAGAAGATAGTTGTTGATACTATCGATAAGGTATTTGAGAGCGAAGGAATGAGCATCCAGTATCTTGTGGGTACAATGATAGAAATTCCAAGAGCAGCGCTTACTGCTGATGAAATCGCAGAGGAAGCTGAATTCTTCTCATTCGGAACCAACGACCTGACACAGATGGGATTCGGTTTCTCAAGAGATGACACCGGAAACATTATCAAGGAATACATAGAAAAGGGAATCCTTGAAGATGATCCTTTTGCAAGCCTTGATCAGGGTGGTATTGGCAAGCTCGTTGAGATGGCGGTTGAACTTGGAAAGAAGACAAGACCTAACATTCACCTGGGTATCTGCGGAGAGCACGGGGGCGATCCTAAATCAATAGACTTCTGTCATAGAGTAGGGCTGCAGTATGTTTCCTGCTCACCATTCAGAGTACCGATTGCACGTCTTGCAGCAGCACAGGCTACAGTTCGGAATAAATAATCAATAAAGTAGACTATAAGATTAAAGTAGACATGCTGCAAAAGAGTATGTCTACTTTTTTAATGTAAAAAATATTAGGCGTTCTCCCCATCAAACATGTCAGACAATAAGAACTACACCGTAGGTGATGAAGAATACTATCAGCCCTGCTGCCACAACTCCGGCAAATATTGCGGGAAGTGCGTTTCTGAATCTAAGATTGAATAAGGCAGCTACCAGGGCTCCTGTCCAGGCGCCGGTTCCCGGTAGGGGAATAGCCACAAGCACGAACAGGCCGAATGTTTCGTATTTCACAAGTTTATCGCCGGCCTTTTCTGCTTTTGCTTCAAGCCTGTTTGCCAATTTGTCAAATTTCTCGAAGCGATGCATCCATCGCAGGATTTTTCTGATCAGGAGGAGAATAAAGGGCACAGGAACCATATTTCCGATGATGCTCACAATCAGTGCGGTTACAGGAGAAAGTCCCATTCCGACTCCGATAGGCAGAGCACCTCTGAGTTCTATGACAGGAACCATTGAAATGAAAAAGGTACACAGTATTTTTCCTAAGTAAGTTGATGTTAACCAAGTAATCATGACGGTATTATAGCATGGATTGTACTTTCTATGTATAAAAATAACTTATTCTTATGAAAACGCTGACTAAATTGTTTAGTTGATATTGTAGCACTTTATCGTATTGATAAAAGAAATCTGACAATTTATAATAATCTCAGTTAGTATTGTTATCATTTATTTTTGAAGGAGGCTTTTTATGAAGAAAAAACGGAGCACATTGCTCGTTGTGATTCTCTGTCTGACCATGTCTGTCTGGGCACTGGCAGGATGTGGCGGAAGCAGCGACGATGGAACAGATGCCTCATCTGGAGATGGAGGAGATGCTAAATATTACAGCTCCTCAGAGATCACATCAGAGGCGGCATATGCGGAAGATGTACAGGCGTTCTATGACAATGTTGACATGGAATACGCTTATAACCTGTCAGAAGAACTGGCTTACAACTGGGATGACTATGCTGAGGCCTGTGGATGGAGAACGGCAGGTTCGGATTCAGAACACGCATGTGCGGATTTCCTGGCGGGGGAAATGGAGAAGATCGGACTGCAGAACGTGGAAAAGATTCCAACTGCCTGCGACAAATTCCAGTTCAATGGTTCATCATTAAAGATTAAAGATTCAAAGGTTGACTTCAAGGGCGGAGACCAGGATGCTGTAGAAGCAGGAACAAACGGTCCTGCATCATATCAGGTTAACGGTACTGACGGAGACCTTGAAGCCAAGATCGTAGATGTTGGTACAGGTACAGAAGCTGAGTATGAAGATGTTGGATTTGAAGAGGGAGACATTGCCTTTGCAAAGGTTGACCAGTCAAATGAAGCATGGATCGATGTTTATATGAACGAAGCATACAATCATGGTGCATCAGCTATTATCACATGGGCAAACAGCGGTTATGGTGAGGCAGGTTCTTTCACAAACAATACCCAGGATGTTTGCTGTGGTGACCTGCTGCCATCAGCGTCATTAAGTGCTGATCAGGCCAAGATGGTCAAGAAGGCTATCAAGAACGGTCACGATCAGGCAATACTCAATATAGACGCTGAAATGGTTGACAATGGCGGAACAACAGATAATGTATGCGGTATGATCCCTGGTAAGAACCACGATCAGAAAATTATCATTTCAGCTCACTATGATAAATACTGGTACGGATTCCAGGATGACTGCGCTGCAATAGGTCTCATAATGGCAACAGGAAAGTCACTTGTTGATTCAGGATATGAACCGGAGAACGATATCTATATCGTATGTCACGGAGCAGAGGAATGGGGAGTAACGGACTCAATGTATGACTGGACAACGGGTGCATGGGGAATGTGTGAAGAAAACGGCATGGCAGATGATGTAATCTGCATGCTGAACTTCGAACTTCCTGCATTTGATTGCAACAATAAGTTGGCGATTGCAAGCGTTCCTGAATTCCAGACAACATCAGCAAAGATTCTGAATGAAGGAATCGTTGTGACAGCAGGAAAGGAAACAATTGCATATGAAACAGTTGATACAACCAATATGGAAGACGGTATTTCATACAGAGAATACGGAACACCTTATTATCTGAATAACTTCGAAGGAACTGACTTCATGAGTAATAACTATCACACTATTGCAGATAACAAGGATACATATAGCGAAACGGTATTCCAGACCAACATCAACTGGACAGGTGCTTATGCGATATATGCGGACAACACTCCTGCGGTAGAGCTTGATTTCACAGCTACAGCAAACAGAATGAAGGATAACTTCAATGGGGATTATGCCGAGGAAGCAGGCGTTGATGTTGACGCATACAAGGCAGCCCTGAAGGAGTTCAAGGCAGCCGGTAAGGCGATGAATGAAAAAATTGCAGGAATCAATGACAAGTATGCAAAAGCAATTGCCGATGGAGATCAGGAGGCTGCAGATGCTGCAAGGGCTGAAGCTGTTGAGCTGAACGAGATCAATCTTCAGGCATTCCAGATGGTACAGGATGATTTCCTTAAGGTAACTGACTTTGACTGCAGCTATGGCCACAGCAATGAAAATGCAACAGCTGAAGCGCTGGACGGAATACTTGCTGCTCTTGATGTAGGTAAGGGTCCTATCTGGGGAGAGAATGGAGATGGGATTGCAGACGGCATTACCGCCCTCAACGGTGTGGTTAATTACTATTACTGCAACTACAGCATGGAAACCGCAGACCGTGAATACGCTGCTCACACAATGGACTACTACAAATCCAAAGATCAGGCTATGTGGGCATGGAACCACATGTATGACATGGTAGATACAGGCGAAATGGACTACAAGGTTTACCATGTAGAAGATCTGAGCGAGTTCTCAGAGGATGAAATCGCAGAGCTTAAGGAAGGCTATTCCGCTGCCCGTGATGAGATGATTTCATACATCGGTAAGTGGTCTGAAAAGGAAATGGCACAGTTCAAGGAAATTGCTGCAGTGCTTAAATAGAGAGACTGCTATCCTTTAGCATTACAGGTCAAAACAGGGTTGTACAATGTACAACCCTGTTCCTTCGTGTTACAATAGGAGCATGGAAAATATAAAATTAAGTGAAAATGGTAGCAGTGTAATAATTCTGGATCAGAGTCTGCTACCGGATGAGGAAAAGTTCATAGAGTTAAATACTGTTGAGGACATGTATGAAGCAATACAGAAACTCAGGGTGCGGGGAGCCCCGGCCATTGGAATTTTTGCGGCATATGCCATGGCGGCACTGGGACATCAGATGCTGAAATACAAACCGATTGCAAGCTGCTGCGGTGCTTCAGGAACATCCGATGATGTTTTCATGCAGGAAATGACAACAAAGGGTGAATTTCTCAAGTCTTCAAGACCGACTGCTGTGAATCTGGCCCGGGCTGTGGATAGAGTTATGCATGCTGCAAGAGTTGAAATGTTCAGAGCCCGTCAGAAGGATCCCACAAGATTAAACGTGAACGCCGGCGTAAGTGCACTGGCGGGTGCAATGCACAGGGAAGCTCTGGCAATTCAGGAAGAGGATAAAGCAATGTGCAGAGCGATTTCGGAGAATGGTCTGGATGAGCTCATTAGCCTTAAGAATGGGTCTGATAAATCATTGGGTATTCTGACCCACTGCAATGCGGGACCCCTGGCAACATCGGAGTACGGTACGGCCCTGGGTCCGATTCTCCTTGGAAAGGAGAAAGGAATCGAATTCAGGGTTTTTGCAGATGAAACAAGGCCGCTTCTTCAGGGAGCAAGGATAACCGCCTACGAACTGCAAAAAGCAAATGTGGATGTTACTCTGATATGTGATAACATGGCAGCTGCAGTAATGAAGAAGGCTTGGGTGGATGCTGTTCTTGTTGGCTGTGACAGAGTGGCAGCCAACGGAGATGTGGCTAATAAAATCGGAACATCCGGATTGGCTGTTCTTGCCGCATATTATGGCATTCCATTTTATGTACTGGGTCCGAGTTCAACAATTGATCATTCCTGTCCGGATGGGGAGCATATTCCCATTGAAGAACGTGAACCTGATGAGATAAGAAAGAATTTTTACGAGAAGCCTGTGGCACCTGAAGGTATTAAATGCTTCAATCCTGCATTTGATGTTACGGATCATGAACTGATTACAGCGATAATTACAGAGAATGGAATATTCAGACCACCATATGATTTCTCGAAATAGGTGATTATAATATTGACAGCATTTTCCTATTAAGTTACAATTATGGAAATTAATACCATATTGTTAGAAGGGGGAAAATGCTGTGGAAAATCTAAGAATAGCGATAGTATCGAGAGACGAGGCTTATAACAGGGCCTTGTCTTTGTCTTTGTTGAACGCTTGCAGAGATTTTGATATAGAGGCTTTTGACAGCGAGAAATTTGTGAAACTATGGTCTTCATATGAAGGCCCGGGTGCATACTACGATACTTATGACATTGTTCTCTGGGCCGGTAACGAGATCAGCGAATCCTATGGAGACAATATAGTTTTTCTTACGGATAAATCATCCCTGATCAAGAAGGATTACAAGCAGAACAGATTTTGCATATATAAATACAGCACAGCCCATACCATGGTATCGGCCATATTCGACATTTACAGCCATCTCACGGGCAGAGCTTCGGTTTTTGTGAGAAATACCAATATCAGGCTGGTAGGTTTCGCGTCATGCAGCGGGGGAACCGGTTGCACAACTCTGGCACTTTCCGTGGGAAGAGAACTCGCCAGATTTCATGGTATGAGAGTGCTGTACCTTTCATTGGAGGATGTGGAATCCACAGGAAACACTTTTAACATAACTCAGGGAACCCGCAGTGTAGGAGAGTTTCTTTACAGGCTCCTGACAGGCAGCAGGGAGAATAACAACACACTGGAAAGCATGCCCTTTCTCGAGGGATTTATTGTGAAGGATCCCTATGGTATTGAAGCCTTCGCTCCTTCCAAAGGAAAGAACCCTTTGAGAGAGCTGAACACTGATGATATTCAGAAACTGGTAGCTTCTCTCGTGGACTGCGGCAGGTATGATTGTGTGATAATAGATTTTTCCACTTGCCTTACGGAGGCGGGGCTGGCCGCCATGAGACTCACGGAAAAAATGTGCCTGGTGGCGGGGCCTGCAGAGGCCAGAAGTCGTGAACTGAGTTATCTAAGCCAGATAATCTGCTGCAATGGAGACAGAAGCATTGACAGATTTCTGAAGGTAAGGAATATGTGCAAAAGCATACCTGATGAAGAGGAAGAAGATGGAGAAGAAATAATTTCCACAAGAACATTTGTGAGAAAAAAGACGAGGGAAGGGGAATTCTTTCAGGACATTAACAGACTTTGCGGCCGACTTTTTTTATGATATAATTTATTCATAAGGAAATAGAGAGGGGAATTACAGCTTGCATCTTGATTCTTTGGTGGCCGATCTGGCTCTGATTCTTGTTGTTGCAGGGATTGTAACGGTGATATTCAGAAAAATTAATCAGCCCTGCGTACTTGGGTACGTTTTCGCGGGCTTTTTGATTAGCCCGAATTTCTCACTTATACCAACGGTAGTTGATCAGGGAGATATAAACGTATGGGCTGAAATAGGCATCATATTTCTTATGTTCGGTCTGGGACTTGACTTCAGTTTCAAAAAACTTGGAACTGTAGGAGGCAGCGCATTTACAGTTGTGGCCACAGTCATGCCAATGATGATACTTATCGGTGCCGGCGTGGGGGCATTGTTTGGATGGGACAGGATGGATTGCATTTTCCTGGGAGGGATGTTATCCATGTCATCAACCATGATAATAATGAAATCCTATGATGAGTATGATCTGAGACAGGAAGAATTCGCAAATGTTGTTCTTGGGGCCCTTGTAATCGAAGACGTAGCGGGCATTTTCATGCTTGTAATCCTTTCCACGATATCAGTTGGAAGCAATGTATCGGGAACCGAGATGGGCATCCAGTTTGTATTGATGCTGCTCTATCTTCTTGTTCTTATTCTTGCCGGAATATATGTTATCCCTTCTTTATTCAGAAAAATCAGCAGACTTCTCAATGATGAGCTTCTGCTTATTATTTCAATAGGTCTGTGCCTGCTACTTGTAGTGATAGCGTCTCTAATAGGATTTTCATCGGCAATTGGCGCATTTCTGGCGGGTTCAATTCTTGCAGGAATCGTACAATCAGATCGAATCATAATTCTAGTTAAGCCTGTAAGGGATCTTTTTGGGGCCATATTCTTTGTATCTGTTGGAATGCTTATCGTTCCTTCACTTCTCGTTAAGTACATAATTCCTATTATCATACTGAGTGCGGTTGTAATTGTCGGGCAGATGTTGTTTTCAACCCTGGGATTCCTGCTTTCAGGTCAGTCACTAAAATCCACCGTTCGTGGTGGATTCAGTATGGTTCAGATAGGGGAGTTCTCCTTTATAGTTGCAACTCTAGGTCAGTCTCTTGGAGTGATAAGCGATTATCTTTATCCGATCGTCGTCTGTGTATCAGTAGTTACAACCTTTACAACCCCGATATTCATCAATAACGCCGAGAAGGTTTACAACTTCCTTGACCGAAAACTTCCAAAGAAAATCAAAATATCCATCAGGAGAAATACTTCTGAAGACCAGTCAAAAAAGACAATGGACCCGGATTGGAATCAGTACATAAAGAAAGTTGCTATCAGAACGGCTATAGGCAGTGCCTTGCTGTTTATGCTTTACTGGGGAGGCACAAGATATCTGGCACCGGTGATTGCCGGAGCCGTTAATTCCACAATAGCAGGGGATATTATAACTGCAGCGATAACTATATTTTTAATGTTGCCTTTCGTTAATTTCATTTACACCACTAACAATACGATATTCGTCAAACTATGGGTTAAATAAAGATCAAATCATCTGCCCCTTATTACACTTAAGGCGGCAAGACTTCTGCTGGCAGTTTGCTTCATAGCACTGGTTTTGCGCAATATTTTTCACATACCATATGTATTGCTCGTTCTCGTGGCAGCTGTTCCTATTTTCCTGGTGGCAAGATCCAGCTGGATGAATGGAGTTACTATAGCTATGGAGAAGCGTTTCGTTGCAAATTTTTCTGAAAGAACTCTGGTTAAAGCTAAAAGAGACAGAATGGAACGGAAGGATTACAGGTGGTTAAATGAATCACTTTATGTTAGTGAATTTGAAATTATAGACCCGGATTTTCGCAAAACCATCATTGAATTTACAAGAAGGCATGATTTCGTGGTCACGATAATAAGAATTATCAGAGGGAACAAATTTATCAATATGCCTTCAGCCAAGGATATAATTCAGCATGGAGACATTCTTCAGATGGTTGGAACCCTTGATGAGGTTGATGCATGTACAATGCTTCTGGAGAGAGACAATGCCATTGAATACACGGTGGCAAAAGACCGAATGCTGAAGGACTTCATTTACGGACAGAGATTTGAGGGAATGCCGGAAGAGAAGGAAATGGTTTGTGTCCCAATAAAACTGGACGGAAACTCACAATTCACAAGAAAGTCGATAAGAAACTGCGGCATTCGTGAGGCCACCACCGGTACTATTCTAGGTATAGAACGAGAGCACCTGCCAATGGTCAGTCCCGATATCGATACGGTGTTAAGAAAAGACGACATAATCTGGCTCATCGGTGACCGTTATATGATCGATAAGCTCATAAGAATGGGAATGATGGATGAATAATGTTAATTATTTAACGAGAAATTCATAAGAATCCTGATTTTTGCATAAACAAGTGATTTTTTTGGATATCAAAGGATTGAAATCACGCTTGAAAAAAAAAACATAAGAGAGAAGAGAAATGTGTTGACTGCTGAACCACAAGTGTTAAAATAATACTAATGCCAAAGGCAACGCAGGGGTAGTTATTTTTTTAACAACCTTCCAGAAGCAGAGCCGGAGGCATAAAAAAATGTTCAACATTGTATACAAAGTGCAAATAATAATTAATGGAGGTATGGAGAATGACGATGGAATCAGCTAAGCGAATTCTAGCGTTGCTGCCAGGGGTTGACTGTGGCGGATTCGGTGGATGCGGATGTACTACATGTGAGGCCTGCGCTCAGGCTATCGCACAGGGGGATCCAATTACGCTATGTCCTGCAGCTAACACTGAAACAGTAGCTAAAATCGCAGAAATCATGGGTGTTGAGCCTGTAGCTGTTGAAGCCAAAGTGGCTTACATCAAGTGCGCAGGTAGCTCGGCGGGCAAAGAACGCCTTAAGGCAGAAGCCTGTGAAAGCTGTGATGTAGCTAAGAAGAAAGGTTTTGCCAAGGGGGAATGCCAATATGGCTGCATGGGACTGGGAACATGCATCGCCAGATGTAAGTTTGATGCTATGTCACTTGTGGACGGCGAAGTTGTTATTGACAAAGAAAAGTGCTCAGGCTGTGAGGCATGTCTAAGCGGATGTATCCAGGAAATCATAGAAATGATTCCTGCGGACGCTACAAACTTTATCCCTTGCTCATCAAGAGATACTGAGGCAGATGTACTTGAAATATGCGGATACGGATGTATCGGATGCGCTGACTGCGCACTGGCATGTCCTAAGGATGCAATCGAAAT
>JAQVOT010000232.1 GCA_028702415.1 Eubacteriales bacterium | reverse complement strand
CGGCTTTCATTTTACCATCATCGTTTACCTTCCGTATACGTACATCTGTTATATTCATATGCGAACCACCTTTCTAGAAAAAACCGAAATATAACCCTTAACTTCCGGTAAACGTTATATCTAAAATCGAAAAAATGTCTTGAAAGCCTGTATTCATGCGGTTTCGCTTGCATGGTTACAGGTTTTATGGTATGATATTTTTAGATATAATTATACCTAAAAACAGGAGGCTGAAATGTATCTCGATTGTCTTGTTGAAATACCGGAAACCAAAGGGAAACTCGCATATCTTAAACGGGGAAAAACAACATATGTTTACTACGAGACAGACAGAACCTATGATCCCGGAAAGCAATATACCGCTCCTAAGCGTGTTGTAATCGGAAAGAAATCAGAAGAAAGTCCGGGCATGCTTCAACCCAATGAGAATTTTCTCAGGTTCTTCCCTGATGTACCGTTGCCGGAAGAGCAGGACAGGTCTGCCAGAAGCAGTTGTGTACGCATTGGCGGATATATAGTAATAAAGAAATTAATCGAAGAAAGCGGAGTGGCAGATATATTGAAAAAATATCTGGAGCCGAAGGATCTGGGGTTGTTTCTGGATCTTGCCGCTTACTCGATCATCATGGAGAATAATGCAGCTCAGTATTATCCCGACTACGCATATAACCACCCGCTGTTTACTGAGAATATGCGTATTTACAGCGATTCCAAGGTGTCGGGTTTTCTTGGAACACTCAGCCGCGACTGCAGCATTTCATTTCTAAACGATTGGAATGAAAATCGAGATCACAGAGAAAAGGTGTACATTTCTTACGATTCCACAAACAAGAATTGTCAGGCCGGCGACATTGAAATGCTTGAATACGGCAATGCCAAGGAAGATGCCGGTGTCCCGATTTTTAATTATTCCATTGCATATGACACTCACAACCGAGAACCTCTTTTTTATGAGAAATATCCGGGAAGCATCAACGACGTATCTCAGCTTCAGTTCATGCTGGACAAGTCCAGGAGCTATGGATATCGAAAGATTGGATTCATACTGGACAGAGGATACTTCAGTAAGAGAAACATCGAATACATGGATGAATGCGGATACAGTTTTGTAATCGTAGTTAAAGGAATGGCCGGGTTCATAAACAAGCTTGTTAAAGAAAACAAGGGAAGTTTTGAAGAGGAATGGTTAAATGCCATTACCGACTATGGCGTTTACGGCAAAACGGTCAAACGCAAAATGTATCGAACGGACAAAAGAGACAGGTATTTCCACATATATTACAGCAGTGAGAGAGCCGCAAACGAAAAAAGGAAACTTGAAAAGAAGATTTCCGAAATGAAGGAATACCTGATGAACCACACGAATGAGAAGTGCAGTTTTGGAGGGGTGTATGAGCACTACTTTTATCTTCATTATGATGAATCAGGAGAAGTATTTGTATATCCCGAAGAAAGGACACAGGTCATAAGTGAAGAATTGAAACTTTGCGGATATTTCTCAATAGTAACTTCAGAGAAAATGACTGCAAAGGAAGCGATTGATTTGTACAAGAGCAGAGATGCATCTGAGAAACTGTTCAGAGGAGACAAGTCGTATCTCGGCAACAGCTGCCTGAGAGTGCACTCCGATGAATCTGCAGAGTCGAAAATATTCATAGAATTCATCGCATTGATTCTGCGGTGCAGAATGTATGTCAGGCTCAAGGATGAAACGAAAAGACTAAATAAAAGACCTAATTTCATGACGGTTCCCGCTGCACTTAAGGAACTCGAAAAAATAGAGATGGTAAGGCAGTTAGATAATATCTATCGACTGGATCACGCAGTAACAGCAACACAGAAAACGATACTGAAAGCATTCGGGCTTAATGCTGAAGATATTAAATACAGTGCATCAGCCATAAGTGAAGAATTACGGAGGTAGAAGAAATGGCACGTAAAATGAACCTGAGGACGTTGGAACAGAAAATAGAGAAAGCACAACAGGATGTTGTGAAGACTAAAAATGCATACAATGCTGCAACAGCAAGACTAAAGGAACTTCTGGATAAGAGAGATGCTCTTAAGAAGGAAGAAATCTATGCAGCCATTGAAAAAAGTAACAAGAGCATGGATGAAATACTGCGGCTGATACTGGAAGAATAAAGGGCGAATTCTATTTTAGATATAATAAACTCTGGAAGTTAAGGATTATAGAAAGGTAGGCGTTGAAATTCCGAACAGAAAAGCACTGGTTTCAGCTGGATTCACAAAAGAAAAGATTGAGGTTTATTACAAGTATGATGGAAATGTAACTCAGAAGGCAACAAAAACTGTTGATTTAAAAAAATCAACATCATCAAGCTTCAGCATGACTTTCCCAAATTATGGAAAATTTACCGTTAAGTTATCTTTTTATAAAGGTAGTAAAGTATCAAAGACCGTAACTGGTTCAGCAAACTGCATTGCTAAAGAGTACAATATTGCACCAATCGTTGCTACATTCCCTGTAACAATGTTCTCTTTGAATTTATGGAATATCAGCAAATCAGAGGATGGAAGCCCTAT
>JAQVOT010000231.1 GCA_028702415.1 Eubacteriales bacterium | reverse complement strand
ATGACAGAAGGACTGAGCAAAAAGCAAGGGACTTTTTTCTCAATTTTTTATTTCTTTTTTCAGAAAACATAAGCACACCGCTTTCCTGCTCGGCATGGGTATTGAGAATCACACTATTATCTCACAATAAATTTTAACATGAAATCGCGTATCATAGGACGTATTGTCAGAAAAACATGAAAAATATCAGCGAATCAAGTGAAGCCTTCTCCTTCACATGGACTTATTCGAGATTTTGCATTGCCTCATTTACGCTGGCTTCGCAGGATTTCATTGCATCCAAAGTTTTCTGCTGAAGCTCCTGCAAATTCCAGCCCAGCATTTCCGCACCCCGGTTGATGACTTCACGGGAGCAGCCTGCTGCAAAGCCGTTGCTTTTGTATTTCTTCTTAAGGGATTTAAGTTCCATGTCCTGAACTGATTTAGATGGACGCATGAGAGCAGTAGCCCATATGATGCCGGTAAGTTCGTCACAGGCATAGAGAACCTTCTCCATCTCGTGTTCGGGACGGAGGTCAACAGTAATGTCGAAGCAGTGACTGCATATGGATCTGATCATATCTTCGCCCACACCGCCGGCAGCAAGAATTTCAGGAGCTTTGAGGCAATGTTCTTCAGGATATTCTTCGAAATCTATATCATGAAGCAAGCCCACCAGGCCCCAGTAATCGGCTTCCTTGCCATATCCCAGATCCTGAGCAAACCAGCGAAGCACACCCTCAACAGTGAGTGCATGCTGAATGTGGAATGGTTCTTTATTGTGTTTTTTTAATAATTCTAGAGCTTTCTCTCTTGTAATCGGTTCTGTCATACCGGGCACCTCCCTGTGCAAAAGCAATAACAAATATAGTTAATTATAGCACAAGTTCTGATATCTCCGTTGTTGAGAGTTGGTGATTTTCATAAATATCCCATAAAAGGGAAAAGAATATGTGTTATAATCTTTCACATAAAAAAGAAATTGGAGATAAAATATGAAAAAAAGATTGTTTGCATTGATGTTAGCTGCAGTAATGCTGGGATGCCTTTGTGCCTGCGGGGAAACCGAAGAGCAGGTAGAAATAACCGCAACAGCGGCTGAAGCCGAGACTTCAGAGGAAGAAGAGAACATCAGCATCTACGAAGCGATCTATGACGAGTATAAGGATAAGATGAAAGAGGCCACCGATAAGTATGTGGATGAGCTCAGGGATGCGGCAAAGGGTCTCTCGAAGGATGAGCTCTATGACAAGGTAAAGGAAAAGAATGACGCCCTGGGAAAAATAAGAGAAGAAGGCAATCAGAAAATGACCGATGCCATGCTGGCAAGCACCGAGGACGACCAGGAAACCTACGAAAAATGGTTTAACCGTATGACTGAAACATTTTCAGACTTCTCCAGAGATATAACAGGGGTTTATACTGACCTTTTCTAGTCGGATAGTCCTCCCAGAATAATCTTGAGTGAGTCGCTATCAACCTGAAAATCCGACCACTTTTCATAGAAAGAAGACCTCTCGGATTCGAGCCGGGCAAGAGCAGCCCGATCTGTTGAAAGAGGCCTGCCTGACATAGACAGTTTTGTCAGAGGTCTCTTTATCCATATAATCTGACCGTTCTGCTTCAGAGCGGGATAGTTGTCAGAAGTGGTCACACATCCCCCGCCGGTGGCGATAACAAGGCCATGTTCCTTGCCGAATTTTGCCGCCATTTCCGATTCGATTTTTCGGAAGAATTCTTCTCCCTCATCTTCAAAAATTTCCCTGATAGTTCGTCCTGTTTCTGCCACGATTTCATCATCAAAATCCACGAATTTTCTGCCTGTTAATCCGGCAAGCTTTTTGCCAATCGCCGTTTTCCCACAGCCGGGCATTCCTATTAGAACGATGTTGCTTTTCTGACTCTGTATCCTAGTCAGGATGTCTTCGGTTCTGCCGGTGAAGGCCAGAGGCTTATCGAGGAAACGTTCCGCCGCAGCCATTGCCTGGGCAACAATCATGGGCATGCCCCCTGCGGTCTTAAGACCCAGAGCTTCCGCCTCCATAATCAAGGCTGTCTTTTCCGGGTTGTATATCACATCAATCACAGCCTGACAGAAAGGGAAGTCTGATACCCTGACAATCCCTTCCAGATTATTCGGGTAGGTTCCCACGGGGGTGGTGTTGATTATTATCTCAATTCGGTTGGCGATTTTAGGAAGTTTTTCGTATGAGCCGTCCCGCCGGGATGCCCGATAGACAGCCTTTGCACCTTCGTTCGCCAGAACGCTGTTTACGGTTTTCGAAGTGCCGCCGGAGCCAAGAATCAACACGGTTTTTCCTGCGAAATCTATGTGGCTGCGATGAGCCGTGTACAGGAAACCATCGTAGTCCGTGTTGTGGCCCACCAGCTTAGGAAGGCCCTTGTCAGTATCCCTTTCCCAGTAAAGGGTGTTCACAGCACCGATGGCCTTCGCCCTGGAGGTGAGCTTATCGCAAAAGCTGATCACAGCCTCTTTATATGGCCTTGTTACCGAGAGTCCGGTGAAGTTTCTTTCTTGAAGCATCTGTGCCTTTTCCTCTTCATTCAC
>JAQVOT010000230.1 GCA_028702415.1 Eubacteriales bacterium | reverse complement strand
ATATCCATCGGATGAGCTTCGTCATCTATTCCACAATCCAGTTCGTGCTGCTGCTCAACGAATCTTTCGTACTGATCAATTGGGTCATTCAGTTCTGAGAATGCATTCGCAATCTCCCAGCCATTGAGGTATGCCTCGAAACGACGTGTGATTCTCGGATCCTTAGGGTCTCTCTTCGCCAGTGGTGATACTTCAACGGGATGCCCCGTTACGAAAACAGGCCCATCCAGAAGTCCGGGCACCTCTTCGCAGTATTCTTCGAACATTTCAGCAATTAGCTTGCCCCTTGAAAGGCCTGCCACATCTTCTTCATCCATGCCGTATCCGATTGCTGCTGCCCTGGCTTCCTCGTCACTTTCGATTGTATTGAAGTCAAGGCCTGTAATCTGCTTAACAGCATCTGTCATGTCCAGAACCTTCCACGGTGGTGTCAGGTCAAATTCCTTGCCCTGATAGTTTATTACCATGCTGCCTGTTGAAGCCTTTGCGGCATTTGATACAACCTGCTCTGTGACCCGCATTACTGTTTCCATATTGCCAAAGGCATAATAACATTCCATCGATGTGAACTCAGGGTTGTGGTTCTTGTCCATACCTTCATTTCTGAACATCTTGCCCATTTCATATACCCTGTCAAGGCCACCTACAATCAGTCTCTTCAGATAGAGTTCATTGGCGATTCTCAGTTTCATCGGAAGATGCAGAGTGTTGTGAAATGTGTTGAATGGTCTGGCGTTGGCACCACCTGCAATTGTTGTGAGAATTGGAGTGTCAACTTCGAGATATCCGAAATCCTCTTCCAGAGTTCTCTTAATTTCCTTGATTATCTTAGATCTTTTGATAAAGCTTTCCTTAACTTCAGGATTCATGATGAGGTCAACATAACGCTGTCTGTATCTGATATCCAGATCCTTAAGGCCGGACCACTTGTCAGGCAGCACCTGCAGTGATTTTGAAAGCAGAACCATCTTTGTGGCTTCAACGGTAATCTCACCCCTCTGGGTCATGAACACATTACCAACAACCCCGAAGATGTCCCCAATATCTGATTGCTTGAACCACTTGTATTCCTCTTCTCCCAACAGGTCCCTCTTCACGTGACACTGGATTCTTCCCTCATAATCCTGAATATCAATAAATGCAGCCTTACCCATTACACGCTTGGCCATCATCCTGCCGGCAATGCTTACTTCCTTACCTTCATAATCCTGAAAATTATCCTTGATTCTCTTTGAAAATGCATCCTGATTCCATGTTTCGTGAAGGAAAGGGTTTCTACCTGCTTCCTGAAGTGCAGCCAGCTTGTCTCTTCTTATCTGTGACTGCTCGCTTCTTTCCTGTTCACTTATTTCAAAAACTTCATTTTGTTCATCTATTCTTTCAACGCTCATTTTTTTCTCCTTCTGGACCTGACCCGAATTACTATGCAAATTTATGGTAGGTCCTACTCGAGGCTTTGCTAATTACTGATTATTTTTCGATCTTCATGATTTTGTAATTGACGATTCCACAGGGAACTTCAATTTCAACAGTTTCATTCTTTTTCTTTCCAACGAGCGCTTTACCAACAGAGGACTCTGTAGAGATTTTACCATTGAAAGGATCTGCTTCCGTGGCACCTACTATAGAGAATACCTCTTTTTCTCCTGTATCTATATTCTTAACTGTAACTTTCAGACCGATGTTAACCGCATCGCCCTTCACATCTTCATCCTGAACGATTTT
Source organism: Eubacteriales bacterium (assembly GCA_028702415.1). Lineage (GTDB taxonomy): Bacteria > Bacillota > Clostridia > Peptostreptococcales > Anaerovoracaceae > Lentihominibacter. Next base: position 827 of record JAQVOT010000230.1, on the reverse strand, counting down.
GGCTATTCTGAGAATTTCTTCCAGCTCATGGATCCTTTCTTCCAGCTCTGCCTGTTCGTTTTTTGCTGAATCATATTCTGCATTCTCAGATATATCTCCATATGAGATTGCCTCTTTGATTCTTGCTGCCACCTCCGCACGTTTGACTGATACCAGTTCCTCGTGTTCAGCAACGATTTTATCGTACCCTTCCTGTGTTAACAGCATTTCTTCGTTCATGATTGTCTCCATTGTTTTTCTCCTTTTTACCGCATAAAGAACGGATTTGTTATTACCCCATGGCTCTGCTCACCGTGAAAAAAGTTCACTAAAAAAAGCACTCGCCCTGCGAGTGCCTTCATTCTACATTATAATGTTTTCAGTGTCAACGACCCAAAGCCTCATTATATAGTCTCTCCATTCCTTCTCCGAAGCAGCTGAATATCACCTCCATTTCATAGTCTTCATTGGCCTCCAGCCACGCTCCGCAGGTATTCACCGCAATCTGTACCGCCTCTTCATTAGGGTATCCGTATACACCGCATGAAATAGCCGCAAAAGCGATGCTGTGGAGCCGGTTTGCCTTTGCAAGATTCAGACTGTTGCGGTAACAGTCTGACAGCTTGATCGGGTCGCTCTCCGAACCGGAATAAACGGGGCCCACGGTATGTATAACATGTTTTGCCGGCAGCATATAGCCTTTGGTAATTTTAGCCTCACCGGTCTCACATCCACCCAGAGTTCCGCACTCCCGAGCAAGTTCTCTGCCTGCGGCCCTGTGAATGGCCCCATCAACTCCACCCCCGCCAAGAAGGCTCTTGTTGGCGGCATTTACGATGGCATCAACC
>JAQVOT010000229.1 GCA_028702415.1 Eubacteriales bacterium | reverse complement strand
CACATATGATGTATCAGTATACTAACGATGCTGATAGGCTTACTGAAGCTGATCTGGTGAGCCTTGCCGATAGACTGACAATCGAGGACCATTATGCCGGACTTGATGAGAGAATGGAGTATATTATCAGGAAAGCTGAAAGAAACGGCAGCTCCGATGCCCGTGAAGCAATTCTGAGAAAGAAAGAAGAGACAAGAATCCTCCTGCATGCCATCGAAAAAAGAATAGGAATGACTATTGATGAACTCCTGGCTGATATAGATTACGATAAAGTCGAAAGGGCTGAATAAAAAGACGAGAAATGAGAATAGATAAGGAACTTGAATCAATACTAAAGCGTGTAGAAAAACCTGCCCGTTACATAGGTGGAGAAGTAAACATGATCAGGAAGAATCCAGACGATGTTTCTGTTCGTATTGGTTTTGCATTCCCTGATACATATGAAATTGCCATGTCCTATATGGGTATGCAGATCCTATATAATATCCTGAATAACAATGATAGAATCTACTGTGAGAGGGTATTTGCTCCTGCTTCTGATATGGAAAAAATAATGAGAGAAAAAGGCAGGAAACTATACTCTCTGGAAACATTCACCCCCATAGATCAGCTTGATATTCTAGGCTTTACACTTCAATATGAAATGTCATACACCAATATTCTTAACATGCTGGATCTTGGTGGAATTCCTGTAAAACGACTGGATAGAATAGGTGGAAATTATCCTCTGATTATTGCAGGAGGTCCATGTGCATTTAATCCTGAACCTTTGGCGGACTTTTTTGATGCATTTCTAATTGGCGACGGTGAAGAAACCCTTGAAAAATTATGTATCGCTTTTGCTGATGCAAAATCAGAAAGCCTTGATAGAGAAGCTATTCTGGATAAAATATCCGGAATAGACGGGGTATATATTCCGGAATATTATCAGATCGAATATGGTGAGAACCATGAAATTCTAAAAGTTAACAGGCTTAATGACTGTGGGCCTGAAACTGTTACAAGAGCCATAGTGAAAGATATAGAGAATGCTGTATTCCCTGTAAACAGCATAGTTCCTTTCATAGATACAGTCCATGACAGAGCTGTTGTTGAAACTTTCAGGGGCTGTACAAGAGGCTGCAGATTCTGCCAGGCAGGAATGATCTACAGACCTGTGAGAGAAAGAACACCCGAAACCATTGAAAAGCTTGCTATGGAACAGCTGGCCAACACAGGGCATGAAGAGCTTTCGCTGCTTTCCCTCTCGACAAGCGATTATTCACAGTTTGAACCCATGGCAACTGGGCTTATGGGACTTTGCAGAAAACAAAATGTTTCACTTTCCCTTCCGTCACTTAGACTGGATTCAATATCTTTTAGAGTTCTTGAAGAGATTCAGGGATACCGAAAGACCGGTCTTACTTTTGCTCCTGAAGCAGGAACCCAGAGACTAAGAGATGTAATCAACAAGAATATTACTGAAGAAGATATTTTAACTGCAAGCAGAAAGGCTGTTGAACTGGGCTGGGAACATATCAAACTGTATTTTATGATCGGTCTTCCAACTGAAACATACGAGGATCTTGATGGAATAGCTGATATTGCCAGAAAGATTATGGACATCAACTATGAGGTGAGAGGCAAAAGAGGTGGTCGATTCAGGGTTACAGTAAGCGTATCCAATTTCGTTCCTAAACCTCATACACCATTCCAGTGGGAAGCTCAGAACTCCCCGGAAGAGTTTATTGAAAAACACAAATATCTGTCTCCCAAACTTCGAATTAAGGGAGTTACTTTTAATTACCATGAAACAGCAACAAGCAATCTCGAAGCTGTTTTCGCTAGAGGAGACAGAAGATGCGGCTCCATATTGGAGAAAGCATGGGAGCTTGGCTGCAGATTCGACGGATGGACTGAGCATTTCAAACCGGAACTCTGGAAAAAAGCTTTCGAATGCTGTGCATCAGAAGCAGGGTTCATATCAGGTGAGGAAATGGCGCATTTCTATAACTTCCGAGAGAGGTCTGCAGATGAAATACTACCCTGGGATATAATCAATCCATTTGTAGAAAAAGAGTATTTTCTTTCTGAAAGATCAAAAGCAATAAAATCCGAAACCACAAATGATTGCAGAGATGGTTGCACAGGCTGTGGTGTTAATAAATACACAAATTGTTTTGTGAATTGTAAATAGTGACAAGATTAAGTAAGATTTCTCATCTATTTGGTAAAATATGAAATATATTATTAATTTTAAAAAGACAGGTGTTATCTGCTATACTTCACACTTGGACATATTGAAAGTATTCAAACGATCTTTTAAGAGAGCAGGAATAAAATTGGCCTATTCACAAGGTTTCAATCCTCATCCGAAGATTGGGTTTGCCCAGCCATTGTCTCTGGGATACGAGGCTTATGATGAATACATGGAGTTTGAAACCGCAGACGATTATGATGGAAACGGATCTGTAACGCTTCTTGAATCATTAAAAACAATAATGCCGGATGGGCTTACACTTGTTTCAATAAGAGAAGCTTCCGAGCTTAAGAAAACACTTGCTTCCATGACTGTGGCAGCGGAATACGAA
>JAQVOT010000228.1 GCA_028702415.1 Eubacteriales bacterium | reverse complement strand
ACATCGTCAAACTAACTCAGGAATTTCATTACCTGTTCTTTCACTGTATTACCTTCAGAAAGGCCCTTAACCTTGTTCATAACGGGGCCCATGAGCTTGCCCATAGCTGCCTTGCCGCTGCCGGCATCGATACCCAGTTCATCTGCTGTGGTTTTGATGATTGCAAGTATTTCTTCCGGTTCAAGCTGCTTGGGCATATACTGCATAAGAACCTCTATTTCTGCTTTGTACTCTTCAAGCATATCCTTTCTGTCGCCTGCTTCGAAATCTGCCAGGGCATCTTTTCTCATCTTTACCTGCTTAGCCAGAATCTGTGCAATGCCTGCATCATCAAGTTCTTCTCTGGTATCAACCTCAACCTGCTTGATGGCAGCTCTTACGAAATTTATAGTATCTTTACGGATTTTCTCCTTGTTCTTCATGGCTTCTTTGAAGTCATCATTCAATCTCTCTTTTAATGACATTTTGTTTCCTCCTAAAAACAAACGGCATCAAAACCGATGCCGTCTCTTTTTTTATTTGCTTAGTATTTTTTAGCCTTTTTTCTAGCAGCTTCAGACTTCTTCTTTCTCTTTACGCTTGGCTTTTCGTAGTGCTCCCTTTTTCTAACCTCAGCCATAACACCATCTCTGGCGCATGATCTCTTGAATCTCTTCAGAGCGCTTTCTAAGCTTTCATTTTCTCTTACGATTACCTGTGCCATCCCGTTTCACCTCCTGACATTTTTTTATTTTTTCGTCTTTGAAAACGGTCTTTGTCAAATGACAAAGGTCATCATACAACGGTGACATTATACAATTAATACACAGCTTTTGCAAGGAATTTTTACTATCTTTCCAGAAGGAAATCAGCCCGGAGGCCAAGCCATCTTTCGCTTGCCAAGAATATGCAGATGAAGATGCGGAACGGTCTGAAAACCATCTTCCTTACAGTTTATAACTACTCTGTATCCATTATCCAGTCCAAGCTTACCCGCTATTTCTTTAATTTTCAGCATGATATATGAAAGCAGCTCCCCATCCTCTTCCTTCACATCATCAATTGATGCTATATGCTTCTTGGGAATCAGCAGGCAATGAACCGGTGCCTGTGGATTAACATCGTGAAAACACAAAACTTTATCGTCTTCATAAATCTTGTTGGATGGAATTTCTCCATCAATTATCTTGCAGAATAAGCAGTCACTCATCTCATTTCTCCTTTCACTTTCATCAAACTGATTATATCACAATTTCCCCTGTCATACCATCCGCCAGGAGCCCGTTTAACTTTACCCTTACAAAAGTATTTGTTTCATATTTTATGTCATTCGGAATATATGTCCTTATATAATTACCGGTATAGCCTGCATAGTATTCCCGCTCCCTGCCTTCATTTTTTACCGATACAACTTCTTCGATAAGTACTCTTTCTGTTCTCCCCTGGGCAGCAGCTGCCAGATTAATATCAAAGAAACCTTCCGCAGCCTTTCTGGCTGCCCTCTCAAGTCGACTTGCCCTTTCGTTTTTTATCTGAGGTGAAACCTGATTTTTCATTTCGGCAGCCTTTGTTCTCGGTCTCCTGGAATATTTGAAGATATGGGTTTTGCAAAAGCAACACTCCTCAACCAGACTAAGACTGTCACAGAAATCTGCTTCCTTTTCTCCCGGGAATCCAACTATGATATCTGTCGATATTCCATAGCAGGGGTCAAAATCAAATAGTGTTTTTACCAGATCAAAATATTCTCGGACGCCGTAAGGTCTGTTCATTGCCGAAAGGACACTGTCAGAACCACTCTGGGCACTCATGTGCAGATGGTGACAAAGCCTGTCGTATTTGAAGAGCCTCTTCACATAATCCGAATTTATCACGGCCGGTTCCAGGGAACTGAGTCTGATTCGGAAATCTCCCTCCAGTTCATTTACAGCAGCAATGACTTTCTCAATGCCGAAAATCTCGGTTGGCAAGGCATCCTCTGGTCCGTATAAATCTATACCCTCCATACCATACTGGGCGGTGTTAATACCCGTAAGAACAAGCTCCTTGTAACCTGCATCGATAAGAGCGCCGGCTTCCCATAAAATGTCCTTAAGTTCTCTGCTCCTTAAAGGTCCTCTGGCATAGGGTATAACGCAATACGAGCAGAACCTGTTACAGCCCTCCTGTACCTTGATATATGCACGAGTACGGTTCTCGGTACTTGCTACGGGAGTGGCCTTTGCAACGAAATTCCTCTTAGCTTCCATTGTCATCACTTCATCCACTTCCCGGACTTTACCAATCTCATCCGGTGAAATTTCAGCATAACAGCCTGTAACTATGACCTTGGCTTCGGGGTTAAGCTTTTTCATACGTCTTATATACTGGCGGGATTTCTTGTCCGCTACTGCTGTAACCGTGCATGTATTGACCACGTAAATATCAGCAAAGTCACGCTCGCCAACAACCTCATAACCCATCCGGCGATACATCTTTGCCATTGCCTCTGTTTCGTATTGATTTACTTTGCATCCAAGTGTGTGAAATGCTACTTTCATAATACACTTACTATAACATAAAGATGAAAACATGAAAGAAAACTTGTCATCTTTTTTGTGTTTTATGTATATGTCGGAATTATTTGA
>JAQVOT010000227.1 GCA_028702415.1 Eubacteriales bacterium | reverse complement strand
AGGTATGATACGACCGCTCAGACCTGCCTCTTTGGCAGCCTCTTCAAAAACCATGGCTTCTGTGGTAGTTTGAAACGTTACCACACATTGTAATTCTTTTTGTCTCATCGGCTTTCCTCTTCCAGAATCGTCAAAGCGCGTATTGCCTCGTTTACTTCATGATTAGTATTAAAATGGGAAAAGCTAAAACGCACCATGCCCTGATCCACGGTTCCAAATGTGCTGTGAACTCCTGGGGCACAGTGGGCTCCAGCTCTGGTAGCAATCCCAAAACGCTGGAAAAGTTCATCTGCTATTTCTCCCGAATCAATACATCTTAAGTTAAGGGCAATAACCGGTATCCTGACAGCTGCCTCCAAATCACCATATAACTTCACTCCAGGCAAATTCTTGATGCCATTTGCAAACAGATTTGCCAAATGAGTGGCTTCCCGGAGGATTCTTAACTGCCCATATGTCTTCAAGTAGTCGCAAGCTGCAAGAAGTCCAGCTAAGCCATGGGTATTTAGTGTACCCGCTTCAATGGTTGTAGGCAAAACCTGCGGCATTGTATGCGAGTAACTATCCACTCCTGTGCCGCCTAGTTTAAGAGGAAACGGCTGTACACCATCAGCTAGACAGAGCACACCCGTACCCTGCGGTCCAAGCAGGCTTTTATGTCCTGAACAGCAAATTACGGATACCCCATTCTCTTGCATATCGATAGGAAGTAAGCCAGCAGTCTGAGAAGCATCTAAGATAAATAAAAGACCATGTTGATGGCATATTTTACCGATTGTTTCAATGTCCAGAACATTCCCTGTGACGTTTGAGGCATGGGTTAAAACCACAGCCTTAGTTTCTTCACGAACTTCAGCTTCTATATCAGATGTATTAATACATCCTTTTTTATCTGCGGGAACTACCGTCAGGTGTACACCACATTTCTCCATAAAATAAAGCGGTCGTAAGACACTATTGTGTTCAAGCGCAGTTGTGATGCAATGGCCGCCAGACTTAAGAAGGCCTTGAATCGCAATATTTAAGCTCTCCGTTGCATTGGAGGTAAACACTACGCGTGATGGATCTCCTACATTAAACAAAAGAGACAGAGCCTTTCTCGTACGATAGACCAGACGGCTGGCATCGAGGGATGCACTATGTTCTCCTCGTCCGCTGTTGCCGGTTCCCTGTAAAGCAGAATAAACAGCATCCGCCACCTCTGGCGGCTTATGAAAAGAAGTTGCCGCATGATCCAGGTAAATCATAATGTATTCCTCTTTCAGTATATTTTAATTGTTTCTCAAGGCTTCACAATCTTTGTTGCCCGTATCTGTTTCTCCACTATAACGTACATATTTGTAACGGAGCCTACCCCTAACTTCTCCGTCAAGCCATAATGATTTAAACAGGTTCCACAAGTTAAAATTTCCACGCCTTGAGATTCCAAAAGCTTCAAATCAGCCAGAGAATCCGAGCCCTGCACAGACAACTTTGCTCCATTATTATAAAGAAGAACTGTTTCCGGCAGCTGGCCCTGTTCTGTCAAAGCATAAATGAACCCCTTCATAAGTGTAAGGCCTAATTTTTCGTCTCCTTCTCCCATTTTATTTGAGGAAAGTACAACCACTGTCTTATCCAAGCGGCTATCTGGGATACAAACTGTTTCTTCCGCGTCTTTTGTTGTTTCATTGTTGGAAGTACCGGTCACTGTCAATGTTACCAGATAGTTATCCTCATTGATTTTTTCAGAAGCGACTATTAAATGCTTCTGTTCGGCCATTTTGCTTAGATTCTGTACAGCAATAAAATTATCTACGGTTACCTCAACGCTATCCCCCTCCTGGAGTGTTGCCAACACTTTATTAGTCTCGACAACAGGGATTGGACATGTTTTTCCTCTAGCGTCTAATATTTTTTTCATATTCATTCTCCTCGTTTAATAAGTTCAAGTTATTTCACAATGATTCTTTTATCATCTTTTCGTGTTACTGTCCCCACAATACCGCAAGGCAATCCCAAAGCCTCAATCTCGTTGAAAGCAAGTTTGGCATCTTTGGGCGGCAGACTGACCAAAAGTCCTCCTGATGTCTGAGGATCAAAGAGGATTTCTTCCATGGCGTAAGGAACATTTCTAAAATCTACCCTATTTCCTACATGATTACGATTTCTCTGAGCAGCTGCGGTCAGAAAAAACTTATTTGCATAATGAACTGCCTCTGGAATATATGGTACTTGCAAACAATCAATCTCCGCTCCAAAATCATCCCCGATCATCTCCTGAAGATGCCCCAGAAAACTAAACCCTGTCACATCCGTACAAGCATGTACTGGGTAATTTCTGATAATATCCATTGCATACTTGTTAAGAGTGGTCATCGAGAGGATGGCTAAATCCATAGCTTCCTGAGAACTCTCACCAATCCGCTGGGCAGTGCAGACAATACCCACTCCCAAAGGTTTTGTTAAAATCAGCCGATCTCCCTCCTGACAAGCGTTGTTCATGTAAATTTTATCTGGATGAATGATACCGGTTACAGAAAGACCATACTTCACATCACTATCCGCAATGGAATGTCCGCCTGCCAGGATTCCTCCTGCTTCTCGGACTTTTTCACTTCCTCCCAG
>JAQVOT010000023.1 GCA_028702415.1 Eubacteriales bacterium | reverse complement strand
GGTGTGGCATGGATTATGACCGATGTACTTCGCTCGGTAGTAACAAATGGACTCGGACGCAGCGCTTCAATCAGTTCACAGCCTGATGCGGGAAAAACGGGTACAACAAGTAACATGTATGATATCTGGTTCTCAGGATTCACTCCGCAGTTCTCCATGGCACTTTGGATGGGAAATGACATTAATATGTCCGTATCCAACTACTCCTACAAGGCTGCCGGATTCTGGGCGGCTATAATGGGTCGTGTATGCGAAGATCTGCCTCGAGGATCCTACGCGGAAATGCCTCCAAATGTGGAACGTGTTGCAGGTGATTATTATATTAAGGGAACATACTCCCCTGTTCACAAGAAGAAGACCAAGGAATCAAAGACGAAGACTGAAACGGAGACAACTACAGTTCCTGTTACGATTCCGCCGGAAACTGATCCAGTAACAACCGCTCCAACGGAAACAACCCCAACCCCAACCTCAACGACTGCCACGCCCTAATGATGATAATAATAGCATCAGCGTCACCGAGACGTATTGAAATGTTAAAAAACGCCGGCCTTGACCCTGTGGTCAGGCCGGCTACTATTGTAGAAACTCTTCCCTTCCCCATGGATCCGGAAACGGCTACCATGTATCTTGCCTTGTTAAAAGCATCTGCGGTTTTAAATGAGATAAAATCGAAGACGGACAGGCTATCCGGGAATTTCACCGGAGACTGGCCGCCGACTTCAGGCTTTACCATAATCGGAGCTGACACAGTTGTTGTACATGATGGGGAAATAATCGGCAAACCAGCTGACAAAAAAGATGCTTTCAGGATTCTGAGCCTTCTCAGGGGTAGTTCACATCATGTTATTACCGGTTGCTGTATCATAAAATGCAGCCCCAAGGGTGACATGTCATCTTGTTCAAAGCAGTGCTTCTACGAAGATACCCAGGTGTTCTTCAAAAACTATTCAGCGGAAGAACTGAATGCATATGTTTCAACCGACGAACCATATGACAAGGCAGGCGGATATGCCATACAGGGTTCCTTCGGAAAGTATATCGACCACATTGATGGGGATTATAACAATGTTGTTGGTCTTCCCATTTATAAAGTGATTGAATATCTTTAATTAACTTCGTAAATTTAGTAGCTAACTAAAAAAGGTGTTTAAGGCTGTGCCCTAAACACCTTTTTATTAAGTGAACTTTTAACTGATCAAATAATGAATTGTATTATGTTGATAAGTCTAACGCTTATTTTGTTGAAGCGTCATAAAGAGCTTCTGCATTGTCCCACTCGGCAATAATTTCAGGAATTACCTTGTACAGGTCTCCTACGATGCCGTAGTCAGCAACTTCGAAGATAGGTGCGTCAGCATCCTTGTTGATTGCAACGATACATTCTGAAGTCTGCATTCCAGCCAGATGCTGAATAGCTCCGGAGATACCGCAAGCGAAGTAAATATTAGGCTTTACAGTAGTACCGGTCTGTCCAACCTGGTGTGAATGATCAATCCAGCCTGCATCAACTGCTGCACGGGATGAACCTACAACTCCGCCAACCTTGTCAGCGAACTTCTTGATAAGTTCAAATCCTGAAGGATCGCCAAGTCCTCTTCCGCCTGAGCAGATGATTTCAGCGTCAGTCAGGGATACCATTACTTTTGTGGACTTAACGATGTCCTTGATCTTGATGTGGATATCCTTATCTGATACAGTGGTTTTTACTTCTACAACCTCGCCCTTTGCTCCTGCAACAGGTTCTCTCTTCTGCATTACGCCAGGACGAACTGTTGACATCTGAGGTCTGGTTCTAGGGCAAACGATAGTAGCCATAAGGTTACCGCCGAATGCTGGACGAGTCTGCTTGATACCTGTTGATGGATCGTTAGGGTCCAGAGTTGAAGTATCAAGAGTGGTGTTCTTTGAAGTGTATTCGATGTAGCTTGAAACTCTTACATCAAGTCTTGTACAGTCAGCTGTAAGACCGGTGTTGCATCTTGCAGCAATTCTTGGAGCGAAGTCACGTCCGATGTGAGTTGCACCGTAGAGTACGATTTCAGGCTTGTACTGATCGATTGCTTCTTTAAGAGCGAATGTGTATCCGTCTGTAGTGTAGTTCTTCAGAACCGGGCTTGCGATCTTATAAACCTTTTCTGCACCGTATGCGAAGCATTCGTCTACCAGTGGATCGATATCTGCTTCATCACCCAGTAATACTGCGCATACCTGTGTATCTTCGCTGATTTCCTTAGCCAGTCTGTAGCCTTCGCCAATCAGTTCCAGAGCAACATTCATCATCTTGCCATGTCTCTGCTCAGCAAATACCCAAACGTGCTTGTATTCGCTCAGGTCAGCCTGAACTTCTATCTTCTTTTCTTCGATAGCACCGAACTTACAGGAAGTCAGGCACTGGTTACAGAAGTCGCAGCTTGGGCCGATAGCAGCAACCTTACCAAGCTTGTTACCATCATACTTTTCGAAATAGAATGCATCTTTTGGGCAGCTTTTGAAGCACAGTCCGCAACCAATACATTTTTCTTTAATAATGTTAATTGCCATTTAAATTTTCTCCTCCTTCTTAGATTACATGCTTGCCCTTGAGCTTAATGAGTAAGTTCTTAGCCTGAGCATTTTCAGTATCCCCCTCGATCTTAACGCCTGGCTGCTTTGGAGCAGGTGTGAATGATCTGAATACATTTGTAGGTGAAGCTTCCAGACCAACCTTAGTCAGGTCAACTTCGATGTCCTTAGCATTCCAAGTCTTCATTTCCTTGTTGCCATAAATTCCGGCAACTGTCATGTATCTAGGAGTGTTTAGTTCTTTGATTGTAGTCAGCAGGCACGGAAGTGCAACTTCGATAAGTTCGTATCCGTCTTCCAACTGTCTCTTTACTGTTACTGTTTTTCTGTCCTCATCGATTTCAAATTCTTCTACGTATGAAACCTGCGGGATTCCCAGCTTTTCTGCCAGCTGTGGTCCAACCTGTGCAGTATCTCCATCGATAGCCTGTCTGCCTGTGAAGATAAGATTGTAGTCACCATTGTCCTTAACCCATCTTCTTATTGCAGCTTCCAGTGTATTGGAAGTAGCCCATGTATCTGATCCGCCTACTGCTCTGTCAGATACGAGGATACCTTCATCAGCGCCCTTTGCGATACATTCAAACAGAAGATCGTTTGCCTGAGGAGGTCCCATTGTGATGACTGTGACTTTCACATCATCAAACTTGTCTTTAATCTGTAATGCCTGTTCCAGAGCATTAGCATCGTCATTGTTCAGGATGCTGGGAACGCCATCTCTAATCAGTGTACCTGTCTTAGGGTTGATCTTGATAACGTTAGTATCAGGAACCTGCTTTGCACATACTATAATATTAAATGCCATTTGTAATTCCTCCCTATCTAATTATTTACCAAGAACTGATGCGGCGATAACCATTCTCTGAACTTCTGAAGTACCTTCATAGATTTCAGTAATTTTAGCGTCTCTCATCATTCTTTCTACCGGATAATCCTTAGTGTATCCATATCCGCCGTGAAGCTGTACACACTTAGTGGTTACGTGCATTGCGGTTTCAGCAGCAAACAGCTTAGCCATAGCAGCAGCCGGGCCATAAGCAAGGTGCTTATCCTTCATGTCAGCAGCTCTGTATATAAGAAGTCTGGAAGCCTGAATCTGGGTTTCCAGATCTGCAACTGTAAACTGCAGTGCCTGGAACTGTGACAGGCTCTTTCCGAACTGTTTTCTTGCCTTCATGTATTCAACAGTTACGTCAAGAGCTCCCTGAGCGATACCCAGTGCCTGTGAAGCGATACCGATACGTCCGCCGTCCAATGTGCTCATTGCAACCTTGAAGCCCTGACCGATTTCCCCAAGAAGTCTGTCCTTAGGAATTCTGCAGTTCTGGAAAATCAGTTCTGTTGTCGATGAAGCACAGATGCCCATCTTGTCTTCTGTCTTACCGATTGAGAAGCCTGCATCACCCTTTTCAACGATAAATGCCGATATCCCGCGGTTACCCTTTGACTTGTCAGTCATGGCCATAACTACGAATACATCAGCAAATCCGCCGTTTGTGATGAATACCTTAGCTCCATCCAGGATCCAGCTGTCGCCGTCGTCAACGGCCCTTGTCTGCTGTCCAGAAGCATCAGTACCGGCATTTGGTTCAGTAAGTCCAAATGCTCCAAGTGTCTTGCCTGCAAGCAGGTCTGGCAGATACTTGCGCTTCTGCTCTTCAGTACCATAATTGAATATAGGCCAGCAGCACAGCGAAGTGTGAGCTGAACAGATAACGCCTGTTGATGCGCACTTCTTTGAAAGTTCTTCTACTGTGATAGCATAGGAGATGTGGTCTCCGCCTGCTCCACCATACTCTGTTGGAAACGGAACGCCGAGTAATCCGTATTTAGCCATCTTTTCTACAGTTTCTTCCGGGAATCTATGTTCCAAATCGATATCTGCAGCAAGAGGTTCAACTTCGGTTTCGGCAAAATCGCGTACCATTTTTCTTACGAATTCTTGTTCCTTCGTCAGTGAAAAGTTCATTATATTGCCTCCTTAATAATATTAACGTTTGTTACGTTTGTTACTTTTATAACAAATCATACCAGAGTAATTAAAACATAAATCCCCACTTATTACAAGGGGGGATTTTGTATTATATTAATGTTGTTTTATTATTATCTTGCTGTGTTTTTTTGCAAAAACAGACTGCTATTTTTCTTTAAGAGAACCGTTTCTGTAGGCCTGTACAAGGGCCCTTAATTCTTCTCTCTCCCGAAGAAGTTCCTTACCCAGATCTGTATCTACAACAAGCTTTCTCTCCTTCATTTTCCTTACAATGGAAATAACCGGCGAGTGAAAAATCTGTGTTCCGTCTTCCTGAAGCGGACTGTACGGTTTATGCTCGGCAAGAGCCATATAGCGTGAATTGATAAAAAAAGTGTAGCCGGCTATTCCTGTGGTCTTTTGGTATGCCTTAGACATCCCTCCATCGATGATGAACAACTTGCCGCCGCCCTTTATCGGGCTTTCTCCATCCTTGATCTTCACCGGGACATGCCCATTGAGAATAATTGAGGTATCGGGATTCAGGCCGAATTCAAGAAGTATTTTATCAACTATTTCCTCTTCTTCGATTAATTTATAGTAGGGAACAGTATGCTCCTTATGTGTTTTCTTGTCGTCTATCAGGCACCTTTCCAGAGTAGTCATCTGATCCTTTCCGAATAAGGGACTGTTGGAGCCAAGCCACATATACCACATAAGGTCACCATTATATCCAGGCACATGAAATTTTTCGGGATTAAAGTATGCGGATCTAACCTTTTCATCCAGATAGTCCATATAGGCTTTGCCGCTGTATTTTTTACCATCGAATTCAACTTCCTGGAAGGAACCGTCTTTGTCCATTGGAATGCATCCGTGAAAAAGAAGATTTCCATTTACAATTGTGTACAGAGCACCATGAGTAAACAGGAATTTAATGTGAGTCTGAAGCTTTTCATTTTTGATGAATCCGGGTTCCAGAGCCTCAAGCATTGCCTCTTCTTCCGCTGTAAGTTTATAAGGATTATTAGGATCAATCGTTGGGAAGTTTGTATCGTTCAGCTCATGCTCCCCGTCAGGCAATGTAATAGTCCCCTTTTCGTAATCAATCTTATCAAGCAGGAGTCTGTTTTCCAGATGATATTCCGGATGAGCCATTATCCTCTGTCCTTCCACTTTGAACTGGCATATTGAAATCGCCTTATTCATCTTGGCTACCAGAGCCTCGTCTACCGGATCATATTTGTTGGCTTCAATTGTCTTTGGCCAGAATGACCTGCATTCATCATCTCCATAAACCTGGGATGCCATAGATGCCAGAGGCCGAAGGTTGATTCCGTATCCGATCTCCAGCATGTCAAAGTTATTGTACTTGGTATTTATCCTCAAAACATTTGTTATGCAGGCCCAGCTGCCGGTAGCTGCCCCCATCCAGAGTATGTCATGATTACCCCACTGAAAATCCACATCATGAAAATCCATAAGGTAATCCATTATCATGTCGGGAGCTGCACCTCTGTCCCAGATATCTCCAATAATATGAAGTCTATCCACGGCCATATTGCTTATGCATTCCGTCATTTCCACGATAAAATCCTCTGCTTCATCGCATTCCACAATAGTGTCCACTATTTTTACATAGTAATTACCCATATTGTACTTGGAATCCGCATGCAGAAGTTCATCGATGATATATGCATACTGTTTAGGCAGTCTTTTACGAACCTTTGACTGAGTATATTTGTTTGTTACCGACTTAAGAACCTGGGTGAGCTGCATGATCGCATTCTTGCACCATTTATCAAAGTCCTCTTCTGATTCTTTGCGTCGTTTAATTTCTGCTTTCGCATTATAGATTAATGCGGCCAGAGCATCTCTTTCCTCGATCGATAAGTTTGGCCCGTAAATACCATCGATCTTATCCCTAATAACTCCGGATGCACTCTTTAACATGTGAACAAAAGCATCGTGTTCACCATGTAGATCACTCAGATAATACTCTGTGCCCTTTGGCAGACTGAGGATTGCACTAAGATTTACTATTTCCTCTGTGGCGGATTTAATATCAGGATATTGTTTGGATAAATTCTTTAACAACGCTCTATTGATCAATTTCATTCCCTCCTGCTTTCATGTAATAAAAGCCCGCCTGTCTGGCGGGCAATATTCCCTTTTCCTATTTGCCATATCCGGTAAATTTCTTTTCTTTATCCGTCGGCTTAAGCACCTCTGCCGATGCATACTGTGGATTATAAAACCTGTATTCACCATAATTCTCCGCATCATTTACAGGAAACAATCCCGACATTTCATAAGAGCTGCCATTTTTAATACAATTAACCTTGAAAAGATAATTATTAACACCAAGGGTCCTCAGGATAAAAACAGAAACTGAATCTTTATTTGCTTCGGAGCCAACAATCTTCACCTGTTTAAGATGAGTCCTCTGAAGTCGAGCCTTCACAGCTTTTTCAGCAGCTTTATCCCTTACTATTTTATCTTTTGCCATTTTTTTCCTCCTGCCCGACGCGGGACTGTCAGAAATCCACACAACTTATTACCAATATGATAACTAAAACAACCGTTGCAGTCAAGAACAGCATCCTTAATCTCGCTGTTTAATCAACTCTTTCGCTTCCTCCTCGGTAAGGCCCTCTTCCATTATTAATTCATCTATTTCCTGGGAATAATCATCGTCCATGAAGAAATCAATGCTTTCAATAGCCTTGCCTTCCCCTTCTCCGGCCTCGTGAATCACGTAGAGCAAGCTTACAGTCATAATAATCGCGAGAACAAAAGCCAGTACCGGAATCCATACTATTTTTTTGAGTTCGATGGATCCCAAAGGGCGTTTGTCATAGCCCTGCTTTTCTTCGATTGACTGTGTATTTTTTTTTACTCCTGCTCTCATCTCTGTAAACCATTATCTGCTCAGATATTCGAAGCTGGTCATTTTTACTGACACTCCATAGTTTCCTCTGTTTGTAACCGATGTGGATCCATCCTTATTAATAACAGTTGAAGTCGGATTTGAACCGGATACTGTCGCATCGATCAGCAGATATCCGTTTTTACTGTTTTCAAGTCTGTTGATATCCTTCAATGCTTCGGAATATGTCAATGCGCTGAATTGCAAATCAATGGGCCTTCTGACGATGTTTCCATCGGTTTCAGTATCCCCAAAGGAAATAGTGTAATTATTTGCTCCCCCCAGAATAGAGTTCATTTCCATTATGATATCATTCGTGTTGTCAAAGGAAGGTGTCCTGTTAACAGTTGTCCCCGGAGTTTTAAAGGAAATGAGTTCCCTTTCCATTATAGCCATTTGAGCAACTTTAATATTAGCCTCTTCATATCCCGCCTGCGCATCAGCCAGATTCTGCTGAACAGGTACGCTCATCTTGCTGACCGGCAGCTGTACACCGAAATAATATCCTGCAATCAGAACAAGGACAATCAGCAGAATAAGCTCTCGCTTGGATAATTTCAACAGTTTTTCTTTCATCACTGCTGCCCTCCTTCCTCAGTCTCAATATATTCGCCATAGTTAAAAACAAGAGAAGCACTTGTTCTTCCTGCTGTTTTTCTGTCGGCGGTGTACACTCTGACTTCTCCAATCATAGGATTCTGTTCAAGAGACTTTCGGACCTTGGCAACATCCTCCAGATTGGCCACCTGGATAACAACCGAAGCCTCGTTGTTTACAATATCGATAGAGGCAATATCTGCAAAAGCACCGCAGGCCATGTTAACAGAACTTATAACATCGCCCTTCTTCTCAAGGGCTTTCTCATTCTTGTTCATAAAGCCCTTGGAATATCTCTCATATTCATCTTTAACGCTGTCATAATCCTTTAGCTGCGCATTTAAATCTGCAGTCTGCTGCTTTAATTC
Organism: Eubacteriales bacterium; assembly: GCA_028702415.1. GTDB lineage: Bacteria > Bacillota > Clostridia > Peptostreptococcales > Anaerovoracaceae > Lentihominibacter. Next base: position 2,125 of record JAQVOT010000023.1, on the reverse strand, counting down.
AGCGGTCTCTGCCTTCTGATTGTACAGATGCACATATCTTCCGATAACACCGAAACCCAGAAATGCAGCAATGAGGACACCTATTAAAACAAAACTGATTATTTTTTTTGAACCCATTTTCCCTGACATGCCAAAGTAAGATGGCTGGTAAAGGTTCATGGTCTTTTTTTCAGGAAGTTTAATTTTTTTCTTTTCTGCCAAAATGCTCACCCACCCTCTATGCTAAGGCACCAATAGCCAGTAAACCACGGTACGCACTCTTCAGATCCATACAATGCATCGGAAGTATTTCCTCCAGACTGCGTTCAACAAGGCCCAGGTTTGATGTAATAGTCGCCTTCAGGTTAATACTATCAGATCCGCTTCCGCAGAAATATACATCTTTTATTTCCCTGCCCTGATTTTCATAACTGTAGAAATTCAATGACTTACGGATTTCTCCGGAAAGCAGATCATAATTATCTGAATTGCTTCCGTATTCGATCAAACGGGTAGACTTCAGGCTTGCATCCTGAACAATATATATTATGGTTCCATCGAGTCTGATATTAATAAGGCAGTAATCCTTATTCGGGTCTGCACCACTATCTATGGCTCTTCTGAAGATATTGACCAGACACATTTCCCTGGGAATAGCTGAACTGATCTTAAGGCCTGCCATCTTCATCATATCAGCCCATTCAGCAATCATCTCTTTCCTGGCCGCGGCGGCAAACAGTTTCATCTCTACCGGATTATCCTTGGCATCGTACAGAATTTCATCCATTGCATAATCATAGACATATCCATCCTTATCGCTGCCAACATAGTCCTTGAATTCAAATGCCAGATTCATCTTCAGTTCCGCTTCCGTCATAGGCTGCAGACTGATATTTCTGAAATACACACCGTATTCAGGTAAAACCAAAACGCAGTCATTCCCGGAAAAACCATCTCTTTCCTTGATATCAGCAACTTTAGCCGCCAGGATTTCAGGTTGCGCAATCTTTCCCTTGTTAATAAGGTCTCTCTCAATACCTTCAACAGTAAGCACAAGTTCGCTTCCCTGCTCCTGGTACATCATAAGCTCCTCATTATCAATTACAATACCAATAAGTTGTTTTGCCATATTTATAAGTTCCTTTCAGTTAAATAAGGAAACGGTTAAACTAATTTAATATCCGATAATGTATCAGAACATTCCCAGATATGCATCGATAATCTCTGTCCCGAATAACATCCCTATCCACGAACCTGCGCAAATTGCCGGTCCGAAAGGTATCATTTTTTTATCCTTTTTCAGAAGTATCACGCCTATGATTATTCCAACAATGCATGATACAAGTATTGAGAATACATTCACCAACCATGGAAAATATATTCCTATCATGAACAGCAGCTTCACATCGCCACCACCCATGGCATCCCTTTTTATTATTTTTTCCATTACAAGCGCCAGTAGTAAAACGGGCACCGCTATGCTAAGTCCCCCGATAAGACTCTGAACCCAGTATGCTGCAATAAAGCTTCCATCGAAACCCGTCTTGCTGAATCCTACGCTCAGGTATGCCAGATATGCGATCCTAAGAACGATTCCCGCGATAATAAATCTATCCGGAATAAGATAGTCCTCAATATCGCAAAAGCTTATCACCAGAAGAAGACTCATAAATATGAGCATTTCCAGTGCTTCAATCCCTATACCGTATTTAAGTACAACTGATACATATACAATAGCCGCAGCAAGCTCCGTCAACGGATATCTGCAACTGATTCCGGATCCGCAGTATCTGCACCTGCCCTTGCTGAACAGCCAGCTGAACAATGGGACTAAATCTACCGCTCCCAGAGTGTGCCCACAGCTCATGCAGTGGGACCTGCCCCTTGAAATGGACTCACCCTTCACAATTCTGATGGCACTGCAGTTGAGGAAACTGCCCATTACAATCCCCAGGATTGCCACTACTGCCAATATATAAACTATAAAAAATGTATCAAAATCGCTTAAATTCATACTCCCTCTCATATAAAGTAAACCGGTTGAGCCGCACCCCTCGGCCCATACCTGTACTTTTCCTCTCGCCACAGCCTATCCTAGGTGCTGAAGGCAATTAGATTGATTTGTTCTCCACACTTGCTTGCAAAA
>JAQVOT010000226.1 GCA_028702415.1 Eubacteriales bacterium | reverse complement strand
GGCCATGAAACTTATCAGGAAATAAACGGCGTTAAGTATGATATGGACGAACGCGTTCTAATAAAGGAAATAATGGAGGAACTTAAATGAAAAAATATGACATTATTGTTGTTGGAGCCGGGGCTGCCGGAGTTTTCATGAGCTATGAACTGGCCAAGCTGGATATAGATGCCAGTGTGCTTGTTTTGGATAAGGGCGGAATGCTCCAGGAAAGGATGTGCCCGATTAAAGAAGGCATCACTGACACCTGTGTGAAATGCAATCCATGTCATATCATGAATGGATATGGTGGAGCCGGGACTCTCTCAGATGGAAAGTACAACATTACGATTCAGTTCGGTGGAGATCTTCACCAGTACGTAGGAGTTGATGCCGCAATGGATCTTATGGAATATGTTGACGATGTTCTCTGCAGCATGGGCGGAGCGGATGCCAAGCTTTATACTACGTCCAGTTCTGAACTGAAAACAGAGTGTCTCAAGTATGACCTGCACCTTCTGGAAGCAAAAATAAGACATCTGGGAACAGACAGAAATGTTAGAATTCTGGGCAAGATGTTTGACTATAGCAAGAACAAAATAGAAATGCAGTTCCACACAAGGATTACCGACGTGAAAAAACAGGAGGACGGCACATTTCTTGTTGTAACTGATAAGGGTGAAGAGTTCTGCTGCTCAGATCTGGTGCTTGCAACAGGAAGATCCGGTTCAAAGTGGATATCCACTGTATGTGAAAAGTTCGGTGTGGAACTCAAAAAAAATCGTGTTGACATCGGGGTCAGAGTTGAACTTCCGGCGGAGGTGTTCAAGCATATCACAGACGATGTATATGAAAGCAAAATCATCTATCAGACAGATAAATACAATGACCGGGTAAGGACATTCTGCATGAATCCTTACGGTGAAGTTGTATCCGAAAATACAAACGGAATCGTAACGGTAAACGGTCACAGTTATGATGATCCTTCACTGCATACTCAGAACACAAACTTTGCACTGCTGGTTTCTAATCAGTTCACGGAGCCATTTGATGACAGCAATGAATACGGCGAGTCAATTGCCAAGCTTTCCAACTTACTGGGTGGTGGTGTTCTGCTTCAGAGATTCGGTGACCTGGTGAAGGGAAGACGTTCAAGTGAAAGACGCATGAGAAAGTCTTTCACCAAACCAACACTTAAGGCAACTGCGGGAGACCTTTCCCTGGTAATTCCTAAGCGTCAGCTGGACGATATTATAGAAATGATCTACGCCCTTGACAAGATCGCTCCGGGAACAGCCAATGAAGATACGCTGCTTTATGGTGTAGAGGTCAAGTTCTATAATTCCGTGGTTAAGGTTGATTCAAATCTTCAAACTTCAATACCTAATTTATATGCCCTGGGAGACGGCTCAGGGGTAACGCATTCACTGTCTCAGGCATCCGCCAGTGGAGTGCATGTGGCAAGGATACTTGCAGACAAATACAATGGATAAAAAACTAAAGCGGTGATACTACCTTGTAAAATAGGAGAAAAAACAATGAGCGAAAAAACAAAACTGGCAGACGAAAAGCACAATAAAGGTTACAATTGTGCTCAGGCCGTAGTGTGTGCTTTTGCAGAAGAGCTGGGAATGGATGAGAAGACGCTGTTTAGAGCTATGGAGGGTTTTGGATTCGGCATGGGCTACATGGGAACATGTGGTGCGGTAAGCGCCATGACAGCAATTGCCGGAATAAGAGAGTCTGACGGCAATCTGGATTCCCCGGCAAGCAAGAGGGCAAGCTATAAGGCTTCAAAGAAAATGATGAAAGCCTTTGAAGAAAAGAATGGTTCCATAATCTGCAGGGAACTTAAAGGCGTAGATACAAAAAAAATTCTGAGAAGTTGTGACGGATGTGTTCAGGACGCTACAGAAATTGTAGAAAAATATCTGAAAGGAGAACTTGAATGATGGTTGAAATGAATGAGAAGAGAAAGAAAGCAATGGAATGGGCTAAGGAAACCGCATCATACGTAGATAATGATCCCCGCCCAATAGTAAAGTGCAGGGGAGCAAGGCCTATTACAGATGTGAAACATATGTATGAAACAAGCGCTGAAATTTTTGGAGACAAAATTTGTTATCTGCAGAAGTGGGATCCCAAGGGAGAGTTTGAGCCAATCACATTCAAGGAAGTTCTGGCTGACGTGCACGGATACGGTACATGGCTTATGAGCAAGGGTCTTGATGGCAAGAGAGTTGCCGTAATCGGACCAAACTGCTACCAGTGGTGTTCGACATATTTGGCTGTTTGCGGTTTTGGCTGTATCGTTCCCCTGGACAAGGAACTTAAAGCCGAAGAACTGAAGAGTCAGATTCAGAGATCAGAAGCCTCCGCAGTAGTGATGGACGGTAAGCACCTGGATGTTTTCAAACAGATGATGGAGGAGGGAGATACTCCTCTGGAAGTTCTGATAAACATGGATTCTGATGAGGAAATCGACGGCGTATACAGTTGGAAACAGGTAATTGAAGAAGGCAAGAAGCTGGTGGAGGAAGGACACAGAGAATATATTGAACATGAAGTGGACAACGAAGTAATGAGTATTCTGATTTTCACTTCGGGGACGACAGGGAAACCTAAGGGTGTAATGCTCAGTCAGCAAAATGTGTGTTCACAGCTGATTCTCG
>JAQVOT010000225.1 GCA_028702415.1 Eubacteriales bacterium | reverse complement strand
GTCATAGATTCCATGAATCAGGATAGGGATCAGGATTGCCCTTAAGTTTGCACGGCCTGATCTCACTCTCTGTCCCATTATGCTGTATTTCCTGGCTGCCCCGTAGGATATTCCCATGAAAACTCCGCAGAATGCATGGAGAGGAACAGTCAGAACGCCTCTCATGAGAGCAGTATATATACCGCCCTCAATCACATACATGACATTTTCAAGAAGTGCGAAACCCACGGCAACAGCAACTCCATAAACTATCCCATCAAATCTGTAATCGAAGTGTTTATTTCTCCAGGAACCCAGTCTAAGAAATGCAAATTTGCAGACTTCCTCACAAAGGGCGGCAACCAGAAATGCATCATATAATGCTAATTCAATGGTCCCCTGCTTCAATCCAGGATTCAGGGCCGTCACACCGCTTTCCAGAAAAATGGCAGGTACACAGGAAATTGCCCCAAGAACCAGCAGCTTGATTATCAGGCTCATCGGTTCGTGCTCCACCTTGTCTTTTCTTAATATGTAAATGATGATTATTATTCCCGGTATCAGTGCCAGGAAAAGCAGGTAATTGTCCATTTACTTCTCTCTTATTATCTTGTATATTTCATCGGCATATGGCGGATCTATTTTTACTTTGATTCTCCCCTGTCCCTCTGCTCCGCAGGTTTTTGTGTGGGATGCCAGGAATATTCCTTTCTGCTCAGTTCTTATCCTGCCGATTATGGATGTGCTCACTCCTGTATCAGACATGGCTTTCAGCATTTCATCCTTCCTGTCCTCCGGAGTGATTATTACCATCGATCCGCTGGATATAAGTCTTAGGGGGTTGAGATCAAAAACTCTGCAGATTTTTGCCGTCTCAGGTTCAATAGGAATTTTCTCTTCCCAGATCTCTGCACCTGTATGAGAAATCTGGCACATCTCCCATACTGCTCCCAGTAAGCCTCCCTCTGTAATATCGTGCATTCCGTGGGTGCCCACCTTCCCTGCAGCAACTCCTTCGGGAACAACGCTGATATGCTTTAGGAAGCCCTTGGCTCTTTCGATTTCCTCATCGCTCACAAGCCTTTCTCCGTCTTCTGCAAAAGCAGCTTTCAGTTTTTCTTCGAAATCCATGGCTATGATTCCTGTTCCTTCAAGCCCTACGGATTTAGTCATCAGTATGTAATCCCCGGGCTCCATGTTCCCGCATGTCTGGCATCTGCCTGCGGGATATTTGCCAATGGCTGTTGATACTATTACCGGCTGCTTTACTGACGGAGTTATCTCGGTATGACCTCCGATTATTTCAACTTTAAGCTCAGCTGCCGTGGACCCGGCCTGGGACATTATGTGTTCAACATCCTCCCGTGTGGTTCCCTCCGGAAGCATGCATGCAATCATGATCCCTGCAGGTTCAACTCCGTTGGTTGCTATGTCATTGCAGGTGATATGAATAGCAAGTTTACCTATATCCTTAACCGCTGAAGAAATGGGGTCCGTTGACATTATACAATCATATTCGCCGAAATCTATAACAGCGCAATCCTCACCGATTCCGGGTCTTACCTTTACCCCATCACTTCTGTATGTAATTTTGTCAAATACGATTTCCTTCATCAAATCGCTGTCAAGTTTTCCAATTGGAAGTATCATCGACTATCTCCTATATCATCTTCAGGAATTCTTCTTCGGTTATTATAGGCACGCCCAGCTCTTTTGCCTTCATGTTCTTTGATGAATTCGAGGCTATATCGTTATTAATCAGATAAGCTGTTTTAGCACTTACGGAACCTGCCACCTTGCCACCGAGTTCCTCTATCTTTGCCTTTGCGGCATCCCTGTTTTCGAAATGCTCCAGGCTTCCGGTAATAACGAAGGTTTTGCCTTGGAGAATGCTTGCGGTTTCCTCAAAACTCTCATCAATATCCAGAACGCTGAGGAGGGCATCAAGCCTGTTAATGTTTTCCGGTTTTGCGAAATATTCCACATAGCCCTTTGCCATTATGTCTCCAATTCCTTCTATGGCAACAAGCTGCTCCTCATTAAGCCCCTGTATTTTTTTCCAGCTGTTACGGCAGGCTCTGGCAATCATCTTCGCATTTGCCACCCCGATATTGGGAATACCCAGAGCATAAAGAACTCTTTCCGGGCTGGTATGGCTTGCTTTTTCCGCTGCCTTCATAAGGTTTTCGAAAGACTTCTCTCCGAAGCCATCCATGGTGACAATCCGATTTCGGTGTTTCTCCATTCTGAAGATGTCCGCGAAATCTTTAATCATCGCCTCATCGATAAACTTCTCCAGCGTTGCCTCCGAAAGGCCTTCAATATTCATGGCGTTTCTGCTTACAAAATGAGTAAAGGATTTAACCATCTTGGCGGGACATTCAGGGTTCGGACAGTGGAGAGTCTTTATCCCGTTCTCATCATGCAATTCCGTGCCGGATCCGCACACTGGACAGTTTTCAGGGGGTGTGATCGTAGCGCTCTTCGTTGTATTCTCTGCAATCTGAGGAATAATCATGTTTGCCTTGTATACGCTTATGATGTCTCCTTCTCCCAGCTTGAGTCCCTCCACATGACAGGTCTCAGGGGAATGACATGCTATGAAGTCACCGACCGCAACTATGGAATGAAGGAAGTCCGTGACGGAGTCGCTGAGAACGTCAGGTTCGCACATGAAGTCGACCGCCGGCGCAAGGCGGG
>JAQVOT010000224.1 GCA_028702415.1 Eubacteriales bacterium | reverse complement strand
AACAAGGTTTATGATCCAGCCTGTGGTTCTGGCTCTCTGCTTTTGAAATTCGCAAAAATTCTTGGAAAAGAAAACGTTCGCCTTGGTTTCTATGGACAGGAAATTAACATCACTACTTATAATCTATGTCGAATAAACATGTTCCTTCATGACATAGATTATGATAAGTTTGATATTGCTCATGGTGATACTTTGGCTGATCCAAAGCATTGGGACGAAGAACCTTTTGAAGCTATTGTATCCAATCCACCTTATTCAATCAAATGGGAAGGTGACGCTAATCCGCTGTTGATAAATGATCCTAGATTCTCTCCCGCAGGAGTATTGGCACCGAAGTCGAAGGCAGATCTTGCCTTTATAATGCACTCTCTTTCATGGCTTGCCACAAACGGAACTGCGGCAATCGTCTGCTTTCCTGGTGTCATGTATAGAGGTGGAGCGGAGCAAAAGATACGAAAGTATCTGATTGACAACAATTATGTTGACTGTGTGATTCAGCTACCAAGCAATTTATTTTTCGGTACTAGCATTGCCACCTGTATCATGGTGCTAAAGAAGTCGAAGACAGATAATACCACTCTATTCATAGATGCTTCCAAAGAATGTGTCAAGGTCACCAACAGCAATAAACTTACTCAGAAAAACATGGATACAATTATCGATGCTTATACAAAACGCGTTGACCATGATCACTTTATAATTAAAGTAGCAAATAGTGACATCGCTGCCCAAGATTATAACCTCTCTGTTTCCACTTATGTGGAGCAAGAGGATACACGAGAAGTGATTGATATTGCTGTGCTTAATGCAGAGATTGAAGAAATTGTTGCCAGAGAACAGGTTCTGCGTGATGAGATAGATAAGATCATTGCGGAAATTGAGGCAGAAGTATGAGCAAGCTGGAGAAATTGATCAACGAGCTATGTCCTGATGGTGTGGAGTATATAAGCGTAGGTAATGTTGTGAATTATGAACAGCCAACAAAATATATAGTTAAAAGCACCAATTATAATGATGATTTTTTAACTCCTGTTTTAACTGCCGGTCAATCGTTTATCCTTGGTTATACCAACGAAAAAGAAAACTTATATAATGCTTCAAAAAAAAGTCCCGTTATCATCTTTGATGATTTTACAGGCGCGTTCAAGTGGGTTGACTTTCAATTTAAAGTGAAATCATCTGCAATGAAAATACTGACCGCAAATGCTAATAAAACCACATTGCGTTATATATATCATATTATGGGGAATATCGGTTATTCGTCAGATGAACACAAAAGGCTTTGGATTAGCAGATATTCAGAAATAAAAATCCCCCTCCCCCCCCTGCCAGTACAGCGTGAAATTGTCCGGATACTGGACAATTTCACGGAACTTACAGCGGAACTTACAGCGGAACTTACAGCGAGAAGAAAGCAATATGAATATTATCGATATAACCTGCTGACTTTTGACGATGAGGTAGAGTGGAAGACATTGGGGCAAGTTGCTACTAATCTTGATTCTAGGCGTAAGCCTGTTACTAAAGGGAATCGTGTGGCTGGCAAATATCCGTATTATGGAGCATCTGGAATTGTTGACTACGTAAGTGACTATATTTTTGATGGCGATTATTTGCTTATTTCAGAAGATGGAGCGAATCTTGTTGCAAGAGTTACACCAATCGCTTTTTCTGTATCTGGAAAGATATGGGTGAATAATCATGCGCATGTCTTGAAGTTTAATAGCTATGTTGAAAGAAAATTTATTGAATATTACATGAATATGATAGAGTTGCACCTTTTTATATCAACTGCAGCACAGCCAAAATTGACTCAGCATAATCTCAACAAAATGCCTATTCCTGTCCCTTCATTTAAGGAACAAGAACGCATTGTTGCTATACTTGACCGTTTCGACACGCTTTGCAATGACTTGACTTCAGGCTTACCTGCTGAAATTGAAGCACGCAGAAAACAGTATGAATATTATAGAGACAAACTTCTTACTTTTAAGGAGAAAGTCAAATGAGCAGATTCAATATCGTAGCAGAAACGCCACAGTATACGGTTGTTTCAGAATATTCGCCTGAAAGTAGAGTCGCATCTTCTTATCAGAGTGAAGCTGCTTTGGAAGAAGAATTTATTAATCTTCTAAAAGAACAGGGCTACGAATTTATAAAAATTAGAAATGAGTCAGACCTTATTTCCAACATTCGAAAACAGCTTGAACTGTTAAATAATTATCAATTCACAGATAACGAATGGAAAAGGTTTTTCACGCAGAACATCGCAGGTGCAAACGAAGGAATAGTCGAAAAGACTAGAAAAATACAGACTGACCATGTGCAGATTTTGTGTCGAGACGATGGTATGACCAAAAATATTTATCTTATAGATAAGAAAAACATTCACAACAATCGCTTGCAAGTAATAAACCAATATGAAGAATTCGAAGGAGCTCACGATACACGGTATGACGTTACTGTTTTGGTAAACGGTCTGCCACTAGTACACATTGAGCTAAAAAGAAGAGGTGTACAGATACGAGAGGCCTTCAACCAGATCAGACGGTATCAAAGAGATAGCTTTTGGGCAGCAAGCGGACTTTTTGAATATGTGCAGATATTTATTATTTCAAACGGTACGAATACAAAGTATTACTCAAACACAACTCGCTCACGCCACGTCAAAGAAGATGGAGAGAGTGAAC
>JAQVOT010000223.1 GCA_028702415.1 Eubacteriales bacterium | reverse complement strand
AAGAACGTCCAGGTCTTCGCCCACATATACAACGCCAACGCCCTTTTCCTTTTCTTCTGACAGTATATTGTAAATAGTGTAGGAAGTATTAATGTCCAGACCTCTAACCGCATATGCTGTCATAAGTACTCTTGGTGCCAGAGATATTTCTCTCCCAACAAGAACCTTCTGTACATTTCCTCCGGAAAGTTTTCTTACCGGAGTATGAACACTTGGAGTTACAACCTCCAGCCTTTCCATAATTTCTTCCGCAAGCACTGTTGGTGCGGTATCGTGGGTAAATATTCCACGGCCATCGTTATATGAACGCAGCAGCATGTTCCCCACCATGCCCATGTTGCCCACAAGACCCATTCCAAGCCTGTCTTCGGGAACAAAGGCAAGGGATATGCCCAGATTCTTGATGTCATTAACATCTTTGCCAATCAGCTGTATTTCATCATTGTTATCAATGGCTCTGTACATGATGCTGCTGCCCTCTTCGGCCTTCTGGAGCCCGGCAATTGCTTCCAGCAGTTCCTTCTGTCCAGCTCCTGCGATTCCGGCAATTCCCAGTATTTCTCCTCCGCGAATCGTGAAGCTCACATCCTCCAGAGCTTTTCTTCCGTATTTGTTGAGGCAGGTGAGGTTTTCAATGCGAACCAAATCCTTAAGATCCTTTGGCTCGGTACGACCGATGTTCAGTTCAACCTTCTTGCCTACCATCATTTCTGTTAGAGTACTTTCCGTGGCATCTTTTGTTTCAACAACACCCACATATTCTCCCTTTCTCAAAACCGCGACCCTGTCAGAAAGGTCAAGTACTTCCTGAAGTTTATGGGTTATGATTACGATGGTTCTGCCTCTTTCCCTCATGGCTCTCAGAATGAAAAACAGCTTTTCTGTTTCCTGTGGGGTCAGAACCGCCGTTGGCTCATCCAATATCAGAATTCTGGCTCCTCTGTAGAGAACCTTTATTATTTCCACTGTCTGTTTCTCTGAAACAGACATTTCATATATCTTCTTGTTTAAATCTATTTCAAATCCGTACCTGTCTATAGTTTCATGAATATCTGCAAGTACTTCTTTTTTGTCAAGTTTAATCTTTCCCGGCATTCCGAGAATAATATTTTCTGCAGCACTGAATACATCGATCAGTTTGAAGTGCTGATGTATCATGCCTATCTGATAATCAAAAGCATCCTGAGGGGATTTGATGATAGCTTCTTTGCCTTCTACAAAAATCTGTCCACCGTCAGGAGCATATATGCCTGCCAGCATATTCATGAGAGTTGTTTTGCCACTGCCGTTTTCTCCCAGCAGCGACAGAATCTCGCCATGATAAATATCCAGGCTTATGCTATTGTTTGCTACAACCGAGCCAAATGTCTTGGTAACATTTCTCAATGATACTGCAACGCTTTTGTTTTCTGAATTACTCAATTTTCTGTACCCTTTGTTTTCACAGCATCGTGCTTGTCTTTGCGTTATAAAAATAAATCAGGAAAACCCCGAACAAATCGAGGTTTTCCCATTATTATTTAACTCTTAGAATGCTGTATCAAGTCTTGTTATTCCATCTATCTCCAATTCGAAGTATGGAGCCGATCTGAATTTTGATTCCATGAATGCTCCGTTTTCAATAGCAACGGTATCAGGAGTGTAGTCAGCATCAGTGTCAACGTCTGCCTTGAAATTAGCATCAAGTGCCTTGCCATCCACTGTAAATGTTGAAAGGTCAAATACCTGCAGGTCTCCGCTTTCAATCTGTGCTTTTACTTCGTCAAGCTTTTCTACAGTTCCCTTTGCAGCAACTTTTTCGTTGATGTCGGTAAGAACAACTGAACCTGTTGCCAAGGTGCCAGTCCAGTCAGCATCAATTGCCTCGCCGTTCTGAGCAGCCGTAATTGCATATTCATAGTAAGGAGCCCAGTCAATTCTTGATGAAACGATGAATGTTTCAGGACAAGCTTCAATAGTTGATCCGTTGTATGATACGTTAGGTACTCCTGCGTTTTCGCAAGCTGTAGGAGCTCCCATTGAGTCAGCATGCTGTGAGATAAGAACGCAACCGCCCTTGATGAGCTTTTCAGCAGCTTCCTTTTCAAGAGCTTCGTCATACCATGAGCCGGTGAATGTTACATCCATTGTAGCTGATTCGCATACTGAACGAGCGCCAAGGAAGAATGAAGTGTAACCTGAAACTACTTCTGCATATGTATATGCTCCAACATAACCAATCTTAGCCTGTTCAGCAGTGATGTCGCCATTGTCGATCATTTCATTCAGCTTCATGCCGGCAGCAACTCCTGCAAGATATCTGCCTTCATAAATGGAAGCGAATGCATTGTGATAGTTGTCAAGTCCTTCAGTGTGAGCCTTGGTTCCTGTTGAGTGGCAGAACTGTACATCAGGGAAGTCTGTTGCAGCCTGAATCATATAGTCCTCATGTCCGAATGAATCAGCGAAAACGATTCCGCATCCGGCGTCAACCAGTTCGGCTGCTGCATCATAGCATTCCTGTCCTTCAGGGATGTTAGTCTTGATGATTGCTTCAACACCCAGGTTTTCGCAGGCAGCATTTGCTGCGTCAATGAAGTTCTTGTCATAAGTTGAGTTTTCGTCATGCAGACAGATAAATCCAACCTTATAAGCCGAATCACTGCCGCTGTCGCCACAGCCTGTCAAAGTTGCTGAAAAGGCAAATGCCATAATCAGTGTT
>JAQVOT010000222.1 GCA_028702415.1 Eubacteriales bacterium | reverse complement strand
ACATATGCAGCCTTGATATTCTGCCGGAGTTGTGTGGGGTGGGAATTGGTTCATTCAAGATTGAAGGCCGCCTCAAGTCGCCGGAGTATGTGGCGGTTGTTACGAGAGTCTACAGGAAGTATCTGGATATTTATGCAAAGGCGGATAAGCAAAGCCGAACTGATTTTGCGAAAAACCCTGAGTTATGGAGAAGAATAATAGAAAAAAAGGACAGGCAGAAACTGTTGAGAGTTTTTAACCGTGGTGGCTTTACGGAAGGATATCTTCATGGTAATCCGGAATCAGAAATTCTTTCAGGAAGAAGTCCTAAGAATCAGGGGATTGCGATTGGAAAAGTTATCGCCGTGAGAAATGCGGGGGGCAAAGCCTCAGCAGATAGAAAACTCCTTGATGTTAAATTGAGTTACGGTGAAGAAATCGTGATGGGTGACGGCATAGAGCTAGGATCAACCGGAAACCTTGTTACATATCTGGAAGAAAAGGGACAGGGGATTGTACGGGTTGGAGACTTTAAAACCCCAGGCGGTGTAACCATAGATCCGGGGGAAACAGTACGCAGAGTTAGGGATAAAAAACTTGCAGAGGAAGCCCTTAAGCCGGAGCCTGTGAGAAAGTCCCGGATGGATATGACCTTCACGGGAAAGGTGGGCATGCCTGCAGAGCTGAGGGTTATTTCAGATGGAAAAGTCTTCGGGATTACAGATGAAAAGACAATTGAAAGAGCCCTGAAAAGGCCGGCTGATCCCGATAGAATCCGAGAGCAGTTATCCAGGCTCGGGAACACAGCTTTTGAGGCCGGAAAGATCGAAATAAGAGCAGATAAGGATGCAATGATTCCCGTGTCTCTTATAAACAGTTTAAGGCGTCAGGCGGTGGATATGGTTATTGCGGAGCGTGTTAGAAATAACAGAAAACCGAACGAAGAAGTTGTCACTAAAGCTTTGCGTGAAATTGAAATGGGCGGCTTTGCTGGCGAAACGGGAAATGATATGTCAGAGGGGGACATTCACCAGGATTTGGTAAAAGAAATCAGTTTGGTTCCATTGGAAGTTTTCATGGAGAATTACATTAAAGGCATCGCGGATCAGAAGGATGTGATCCCATACATTTTAAATGTAAGCAAAGGTAAACTGGACGATTATATAAGGATTCATTTTGATGAGATTGTTGAAGCTGCTTCCGACAGAGGAATAGCCGTTGGAAATCTCGGATGGATAATTGAGTTCAGAGAAGCGGGATTAAAGATCTACGGAGATTATGGACTGAATGTTTATAACAGACAGGCTGAGCTTGCATTTGAAGAACTGGGGCTTGAAGTGATTCAGTGGTCTGATGAGATTTCCACAGATGGACATCATGTGGCAGCAGGAAGAAACCATGTGGCAACAGGAAGACATCATGTACCTATTAAGGCTGTACATAGGATTCCAAAGGAGATGGAATCGGTTCCTCTGATGATAACAGAACACCCTCTCGAATTCCAGTATCTGGTGGACCGAAAGGGTGTTAAACACGAAGTAATGAAATGGCATTCAGGAGATAAGTTCCTGATATTCTAGGGGTGACCGGCGGTTACATTTCGTTGGCATTCTTGATCATGAGAATTGAAAGGAGCAGGATAATTATTCCCGTTATTCCTTCCCATGACGACAAGCCGGATCCGGTAAAGGCAAGGTAGAAAAGCAATGCTGCCACGAATAACATTCCCAGAGCCCCGGCAAGGAATCTTGGGTCGCGCTTGTGTCCGTTGTTCTTGAATGACATATATTAAACCTCCATGTGATCGTACTTATTTTTTATTACCAGAATATCCTAACATAGGGTACATTATGTGTCAAAGAAAAAACTAATACTTGCATAATCCTTGTAGAATTTTGTAAAGTAAATTAAAAAAAGGCGGTTCACTGATGAACCGCCTTTTTTGGTGTATACGTATACTGATTTTTTATTTGTTTAACCGATAGTTTCGATTAAGCCTGAGCAGCTTCCAGAGCAGCCTGCTTATCAGCTTCTCTGTCTTCAAGAACCTTCTGATATTCTTCCTCAGTCATTTCAGTCATTGTAATTCCGGTGATGCCGTAGAACATTGATATAATTGGGTTTACCCAGTTAAGAACAGCATAAGGAACGTAAGCTGAATTTACCTGCAGGAATGATCTCATTGTAGCACCGCAAGTGTTCCAAGGGAAGAAGTTTGAAGTGATTGTACCGGAATCTTCCAAAGCTCTTGACAGGTTCTTTGGAGCCAGTCTTCTGTCTTCGAAAGCTTCCTTGTACATTCTGCCAGGCAGGATGATTGCCAGGTACTGGTCGCAGCAGATAGCGTTTACAAATACGCATGAAAGTTCTGTTACGATTACCAGACCGCCTCTTGTTCCTCTGGCCAGTTTAAGAAGTGCATTTGCTATATTGCCCATGATTCCGGTAACGTCTACGATACCGCCGAAGCACATTGCCAGCATGATCAGGGAGATTGTCCACATCATTGACTGTATTCCGCCACCGGTAAGAAGTCCTGTAAGCTTCTCTGCGATAAGAGGGTCCATTCCTTCCGGAGTTCCGTTAGGGAGCTCTTCAACGCCGTAGTTCAGAAGATAGCCCACATTTGACAGTTCACCGCCGCCTGGAATCAGTTTAACGCCCTGTGCTGCCATGAACGGAACACCAAGAAATACACCTGCAATAAGGGCAGGAAGTGCCGGCATCTTGGTTATTACGGC
>JAQVOT010000221.1 GCA_028702415.1 Eubacteriales bacterium | reverse complement strand
TATAGCAAACCTCATCGAGGGTTAAGCTGCTTCCCCCACTAACAGTTAAATTACCATAAATGTCAGCCGAGCCGGCAACCGTAACTATGCTGCCATTGCTGACGGCCATGTTGCCATCAACAGGCGCATATCCCTCAATGGTTAACTTACTGTTACCATCAACCGTCAGATCAAACAGCTCATTGCTATTCCCTTCAACATAGATTGGAAATCCTGCTTCACTCTTAACAGACACCTGTGCTCCATTTTGCACAAGCACGTTACCCTTGGCATGCAAGCCGTAGATAGAGCCTTCTATGGTAACATTGCCGCCTGAAAAGGTCAGAGCCTTTGCACAGATGCCATATCGTGCAGAAACATCCAGAGAGTCACTGCTATCGCCCCGGATGATTAGAGGTCCGTCATCATTTGACGCTAAAATGCCTACTCCCCCTGCGATAAAAGTGTTTGTAACACTGTTTATGCCTTCCAGCACGATTTCTGTTACATTCGCTCCCAAGTTAAGAGCGTATTGATCAGACGTATTTATCACTGCATTACTCAGTGTCAATTTCTTCGGGTTGAAGTTTACAGAGCCACCCCCTGCAGGATATGTGGTTTCTGTAGTTACATTTGTGAGGTCAATGCCCTCTGCGGCATTTGCGGTTATTATATTCCATCCACTTAAATTGAACACGGTAAACAACATAACATATACCATGATCATGGAAATTATCTTGTTCTTTCTTCTTATTTTCATAGAATGCTCCTTATAACGATTCATTTCTATTTCTTCTATAGTATCTTTCACTGGTATTTATTACACATAGACTAAAGTATCACTTTTGTGCTTGATGTGATCTATAAATATCCGGGCTCTCCTTATTCAAAAATATATCATACCGATCCTCTTTTATATCCTAAATGCAATGTTTCTTCTTGCATCGAGAGTATTTGTTCCAGTATAACCATCATATCTTCACGAATAGTAATAATGTAGTATAATGAATGTATCAGAAGAATTTGATGCGTTGGAGGCAGTTTATGGATATGAAATCAATCGGAGCCGGTCGGCAGGCCGATGTATATGAAAAGGACGGACAGGCCTTCAAGGTTTATAAGGAATGGGTAGCTATCGAGCAAATACAGTATGAAGCCGATATTTCTCAAAAGGTTGCCGAAGTCTGCAGCATTGCTCCGAAGTTCTTCGGGTTAACCGAGCAGGACGGAAAGCAGGTACTCAAGCTTGAATACATCCGCGGAGGGTCGCTGTCTTCGGTAATGAGTAAAAACATATTGCGACTCAAAAAGAACGTTCAGCAAATGGGCAAGCTTCATCGAAAGATCCACGAGAACACCATCACGGGGTTGAAAACAGTTACAGAAAAATTTGAAGAGCGATTGCTTCAATTTAAGGACATTGACCCAGACAGTTTAAACAAGCTCATAGCATTTTTGAACAATTCTGACAAGAAAGCTTTATGCCATGGTGATCTGCACCCGGAAAACATCATCGTGGATGATACCAATAAAATGCGTGTGATTGACTGGGTAGATGCTTACTGCGGAGATCCCCTGTCCGATGTTGCACGAACATATTATTTGCTTAAACACGGCACGCCTCCGGGGGAGAGATCAAATTTTGAGCAACTGGCACAGAAGCAGGCAGGAGAATTTATCGGCAGGGTATATCTGAAATCGTATTTTGATGGCAAGCCCATTCCAGTCAGGGAGCTTAACCTGTGGGGGCTTATCATTCGCATATGCAGATCCTTTGACGGAATAGAGGAGGAACGGGAGCTTCTGAAGCAATCCATTGACCTGGGCATTCAGAAGCTGCTAAGGGAATAGGGCCCACACTGTTCTTTGATTCTGCAGGTTATTATCTGTCTACAAGGCGGACAGCTTGTCAGATACTATGGATATTACAGTAACAAGGCAAGGGGTGTTCGTAAAAAAGTCGAAGCTGAGAAAACTTCAACATCAGTCTTATTGCTCAGAATTTGTACGGTTTTACTTGCTCGTATTAGTGTACTGCTTAAAATATAATCAGGCATGTTAAGTTCTTTGATCCATTCCGCCATAAGCAAGGCTTCAGTTATGGATATACCATACGTTCCTATATGTGGTATGTAAAATGATTTAAAAGTAGTATTCATATATAAAATGGCTTTCAAACAACACGAAACCTTGGCAGGTTTCACAGGAGTAACTCTCTGACTTTACAGCCTGTAGCAATGAACGAAATGAAGGCTGCTTTTTTCAAAAAATTATGGTAAAATGATTAATAAGATTCATAAACCCTCACCCAACTCTTTTGCGTGCTTTGCAACTGCTTCTAAGCTAGCTTCATGTAATTTCTTTGTCTTCCTTTGATATTCAAAATGGGGAGAGGAACTTACAATGAATGAGTTTTATTTCTTTCAGGATATGAGCTTTAGTGATGCAGCGCCTGTGCAATATGTTTTATCCTCCATTGAAGATACCTGGGCGCACTGGCACAAAGAGATTGAAATTCTTTTTTTGCTCTCCGGTGAGCTGCAATTAACTGTAGATAACACAAAATACAATCTGAAAACCGGTGATATCATTTTAATAAACAGCAACCAGATTCATTCTATTAATGGGAATAACGATTTAGCCTATATCCTTCAATTCGTTCCGGAAGTCATCAGCAGAGTATATGGCAGTGAAGAACTATACCAGTTCAATTTAAATACAGCAAGCCTGGATTTAGGGAAAGAAGCCGTT
>JAQVOT010000220.1 GCA_028702415.1 Eubacteriales bacterium | reverse complement strand
GGAGACAGAAATGATAGTTCTGCTGGTTGACGAAAGACCTGAAGAAGTAACGGACTTCAAGCGCAGTCTTTCCAGCCAGAAGAGTGAAGTAATATATTCAACATTTGATGAGCTGCCTCAGCACCATGTCAAGGTTGCAGAGATGGTGCTGGCAAGAGCTCAGCGCCTTGCAGAACAGGGCAAGGACGTGGTGGTTTTGCTTGACAGTATTACCAGATTAGCGAGAGCCTACAACCTTGTTGTACCATCCTCCGGCAAAACTTTAAGCGGAGGATTCGATCCGGGAGCTTTGCATAAACCGAAAAAATTCTTCGGTGCCGCCAGAAAGCTTGAAGAGGGCGGCAGCGTTACCATTCTGGCTACAGCACTGGTTGAAACCGGAAGCCGAATGGATGACCTGATTTATGAGGAATTCAAGGGCACGGGGAATATGGAACTGCATCTTGACAGAAGACTCAGCGAAAAGAGAATCTTCCCGGCAATAGACCTGAACAAATCAGGAACCAGAAAGGAAGATCTGCTTATGGACATCAACGAACTTCAAGCGGTATGGGCAATGAGAAGAGCCCTTGGGAACAGGGACACTCAGGAGGTTACAGAAACAATTTTGGACAACCTGCAGATGACAAAGGACAATGCTACATTTATAGATATCATTCAGAAAGTAAGATTCTAATATGGATTTAAAGAAGATTTTCATCAAGAATGCCTGCCCTACAAAGATGGGCGGACAGGCCATCATGGAAGGCATCATGATGAAAGGGGAAAAGAAAACGGCTCTGGCCGTCAGACTCCCAAACGGAAACATTAGAATAGAGACGAAAAAAACGCCCTCCTACGGCAAGTGGATGAAGGTGCCGATGCTCAGAGGAGTTATCGCTTTCGCGGATTCTCTGGTATACGGATGCAAAACGCTCATGGACTCGGCGAACATGCTCGAGGAATATGATGACCAGGAATATGAACAGACGAGATTCGAGGCATGGATAGAAAGAAAATTCGGCACAAAGGCCTTGTGGAATTTTATGATTTATTTCTCGGTAATAATCGCTTTGGCATTCAGCATAGGAATTTTCATTTTGCTTCCCACCTGGGTGGCTTCCCTTGCCGGATTCGTCACAGAAAATGTTCTGTGGATCAACTTCATTGAGGGACTTCTGAGGATCGCACTTTTTGTGGTCTATGTCTGGGCGATCTCACATATGCCCGACATCAAGCGTACATTCAGATATCACGGTGCAGAGCACAAGACAATACACGCCTTCGAGAATCTGCCCCGAATGAGTCGTGGGGACGTGTCCGAAAACTCATTTTATGAACCGGATATCCAGCAGCTGACTCTGGAATCCTGCAGGGAATATCCGACACTGCATCCAAGGTGCGGAACAAGCTTTCTGATGTTCGTGTTTATTATTGCTTTTGCATGTCACGTCCTTTTGGGTTGGCCGGTGCTGTGGTTGAGATTCCTTACCAGAATTCTGTTGCTGCCGGTGGTTGCGGGATTTTCCTACGAACTACTCAGACTGGCGGGCAGGAGCGATAACCGGCTGGTAAAAATCCTGAGCATGCCGGGACTGTGGCTACAGAAAATCACCACAGCGGAGCCGGATGATTCGATGCTGGAAGTGGCAATCGCCGCGGTGAAAGAAGTGTGTGCCAACACACCTGTAAGAAAATTTACAATTTACAATCTGCCTGAAGGTGCTTGGCCTGAGGACAGGTACGAATATCCAAGGAGCTGGGAATAAAATGAAAACAAGGGTAATGGTTAAAGAAGGTGAATACAGACTTGCAAAGGCAGGGGTAATGGATGCCAAAATTGATGCGGAGGAGCTTTACTGTCTTGCCTGCAATTGCGATAAGGTGTTCGTGTTTTTGCGCAGGGAAGAAGAAGTTGATAAAAAGACAGAAGAGAAGTACATGGAGCTGATTGAACGCCGGGCGCAGAGGATTCCCCTGCAGCACATAAAAGGTGAACAGGAGTTCATGGGACTTAAGTTCAAGGTAACACCGGACGCTATGGTTCCCCGCCAGGATACGGAGACCCTGGTTACCGAGGCAGCCAGGACCATACGCAAGGAATTTGAGAATGCCATGGAAGGCCTGAAGAGGGCATCTCTTTTCAGAAAGTTCAAGGGACTGGACGGATTCGAGATTCTGGACCTTTGCTGCGGCAGTGGCATAGTGGGAATTTCTTTAAGCAAAATCCTGGAATCCGTTTCCGTGAGTGCCACAGATATAAGCCTGCCCGCACTGAAGCTGGCAGCGGAGAATGCTTTGCTTAACAGAGTAGGGGTGGAGTTTTATCAAGGTGACATGTTTCAGGCTGTGGCCGGCGGGCAGCAGGTTACACAGAGTGGGCCTCGTGGCAAAGCCAGGGGAACCAAGGTGAAGCGGTTCGACATGATTGTTTCTAACCCGCCGTACATCAAGAGCGGGACCATTCCGATGCTTCAGGATGAAGTAAAAAAGTATGATCCAATGGAGGCTCTAGATGGTGGTCGTGATGGTCTGAAATTCTATAGGACAATTGCGGATCAGGCGGCCGACTGGCTGAAACCCGGAGGCTGGCTGCTGATGGAAATCGGTCACGACCAGGGAGAAGATCTCAGGAAGATGATAAAGGACTCGGGACGATACTCGCCGGCGGAGGTCATTAAGGACCTTGCGGGAAAGGACCGGGTTGTTAAATGCCGGGTAATGGACCTCTGATAAGACGGACCTCTGATAGGAGGTCCTTTTTTA
>JAQVOT010000022.1 GCA_028702415.1 Eubacteriales bacterium | reverse complement strand
TTACATTTCCCGATTTTAGACAAGTTGATGATTTTTTTTACTTCGGCAGGGGACAGAGGCCTTATTTGGATTTCCATAGCTGTTATTCTGTTGATTAATAAAAAAACCCGTTATTTCGGCGTAGTAACACTGGTGGCATTGATTATAAGCACCATAATGGGAGAAGGAATTTTAAAACATATCCTTCGACGTCAAAGGCCATATTTCGATTTTCCTTCGATTTATCTGCTTGTGGATAAATCCACCACCTACTCCTTCCCATCGGGCCATACCACTTCATCATTTGCTGCGGCCTATGTTTTGAGCAAACACTTAAAGAAATATTCACTGCTGTTCTGGACTCTCGCAATCGCGATAGCTTTTTCCAGATTGTATCTATTCCTGCATTATCCAAGCGATGTGATCGCCGGAATTTTATTGGGTTTGATATGCGGTAAAGTTTCATACTATCTGGGTGAGCATAAAATCAAGAACAGATTGCCGGATAGAAAGGGCGAAGAAAAAAATATTGACAGTTAAAAGCTTTTACTATACTATTACCCTAAAGTAATTGCAGTCGGGAGATATTTTTGATGAAAAACAATCAGAACTTCACATTTAACTTTAGCTTTTTCTTTAGCTTTACCGGCGAAAACGGTAAGGTTGGTTTGTTATGCTAAATGTGTGAAGGGATGAGTAATATAGTTCACACAGAGTGTGGCACTTCAACCGGTGCCACACTTTTTTTATTCGAGAGGAGAGGATTCATATGAAAAACTACTATCAACCGGAGATCGAAACTGCTTCCAGGGAGCGGATTTTGGAGATTCAAAATGAGAAGATCGTAAAACAGGTAAAGCATGTCTATGACAATGTGCCCTATTACAGAAACCTCATGGAAAAGAAGGGGCTTACGCCTGAAGATATAAAAAGCGTAGATGATATAAAAAAACTGCCATTTCTTACCAAGGACGACTTGAGGGAAGCATACCCATATGGTCTTCTGGGAACGGATATTAAAAACTGCGTGCGAATTCAATCCACTTCAGGAACCACAGGGAAAAGGGTGGTGGCCTTCTATACCCAGAAGGATATCGACATGTGGGAAGAGTGCTGTGCCCGTGCGATAGTGGCAGCCGGAGGCACTGATGAGGAAGTGTGCCAGATATGCTACGGTTACGGATTGTTCACGGGAGGGCCGGGATTAAACGGCGGTTCCCACAAGGTGGGATGCTTGACTCTTCCCATGTCATCAGGAAATACCGACAGGCAGATTCAATTCATGATAGATTTGAATGCCACCATCCTCTGCTGCACTCCTTCCTATGCGGCTTACATAGGGGAGACCCTTGCGGAACAGGGATACCGTCCCGAAGACAACAAGCTCAAGGCGGGGATCTTCGGTGCAGAACCCTGGACCCGGGAAATGCGGGAGGGAATTGAAAAAAGTCTGGGCATCAAGGCCTATGATATTTATGGGCTTACAGAACTGTCCGGTCCCGGAGTATCCTTTGAGTGTGAAGAACAGCATGGAATGCACATCAATGAGGATCATTTCTATGCTGAGATCATAGACCCTGAAACAGGAGAGGTGCTGCCGGAAGGAGAAAAGGGGGAGCTGGTGTTCACATCCCTGGATAAAGAGGGTTTCCCACTTCTCAGATACAGAACAAAGGATATATGCATTTTGTCAAGAGAAAAGTGTTCTTGCGGGAGAACTCATGTTAAAATGACTAAACCGCTGGGAAGAAGCGATGACATGATGATCATTAGGGGTGTCAACGTATTCCCAAGTCAGATAGAAGCGGTGCTGTTAAAAGAAGGATTCACACCAAACTACCAGATCGTGGTGGACAGAGTGAACAATTCAGATACATTTGACATCTATGTGGAATTTTCACCGGAGGTCTTCTCTGATAAGATAGCAGAAATTCAACAGAGCGAGCATAAGCTCAGTTCGGCCATGCGATCCATGCTTGGAATTGACCCGAAGATTCACCTTGTGGCTCCGAAGTCCATAGTTCGCTCAGAAGGAAAAGCGGTGCGGGTAATTGATAAACGTAAGCTGGTTTGATGAAAAACACTTTTATTATTGATAAGAAACAGATTATATGGGAGGTAAAACCATGGCAATTACACAGATATCGGCATTTCTGGAAAATAAGCCGGGAAAGCTGGCAGAGGCAATAACATCGATTACGGAAGCCGGAATCAATATAAGGGCGCTCAATCTGGCGGAGACGAAAGATTTTGGCATTTTAAGGCTCATAGTATCGGATGTAGCAAAGGCAAAAGAGACTCTGGGAAAGGAAATCATTATTAAAGAGACGCCGGTGGTGGCGGTGAAGATGGAGGACCATTCCGGAGCCCTTAAAGAAATTCTCGACGTGTTGTCCGGGGCAAATGTGAACATAGAGTATGTTTACGCTTTCACAGGGGCAATGCGAGACAGCGCATACGTGGTGTTCAGGGTTGACGATATCGCGGAAGCGGAGAGTATACTGTCACAAAATGGAATAGCCACACTTAAGGATGAAGACATGACAGAATTTTTATCATCCCTTAAATGAATTATGTGATATAATTTCCATATTGTTTATATTAAGGAGTGAAAAAATGAGTCAGAATCTCAAATCCAATGCCTGCCTGATGGGAACAGCCATACTCTGGGGTTTCGCTTTTGTGGCACAGAGAGATGGTATGGGAGATATGGGTCCCTTCATGTTCAGTGCCATCAGAATGCTTTTGGGAACCCTTGCTCTTATTCCCATATTCGTTTTTATGGACCGTCGGAAAAAAGCAAGAGGTGAGGAAATTACCCCTGTGAATGACAAATTTCTCTGGAAGGGCGGAATTCTTGCAGGAATTATTATTTTCCTGGCGGCCAATCTTCAGCAGGTAGGACTGGTATCCGTCGATGCGGGCAAAACAGCCTTCATCACAGCCCTGTACATCCTTCTTGTTCCCCTCTGCGGAATATTTCTCAAGCAGAAGACATCTCTACTTAACTGGATAGCGGTTATGATAGGGGTCGTAGGACTGTACTTCTTGTGCATCAAGTCAGGATTCACAATCGCATGGGGAGATCTGCTGGTGCTGATAGGAGCCTTCTTCTTGGCATTCCATATTCTCGTGTTTGATCATTTCGCACCGAAGGTGGATGTGGCTAAGCTGGTTGCCATTCAGTTCCTGTTTGCAGGTACTATCAGTCTCGTTGTTGCCCTTATTACTGAAACCAACACGGTATCGGATATTATGGCGGCGGCACCTAACTGGCTGTACACGGGAATCGGTTCATCTGCCATCGCATTCACACTGCAGGGTCTGGGGCAGAAACATGCAAATCCTACGGTTGCTTCAATCATTCTCAGCTGCGAGTCCATGTTCGGAGCCATATTCGGAGTGATTTTCCTTAATGAAGTGTTGGCGGGAAGAGAACTTCTGGGATGTGTTCTCATGATGTGTGCGATTCTGCTGGCGCAGATTCCATCACCATCCGCTAAAAAAGATAAAATAGAAGATAAGAAAGATATTGTCAAGGAGGATTAAGAATGGCCAAGGAATTCAAATTCGATGTTGATGCTGTAAGAGCTCAGTTTCCCGCATGTGAACTGAAAGTTGCAGGAGAACCTATAGCATATCTTGATGGACCCGGAGGAACTCAGATTCCCCAGAGGGTTCTGGACAGAGTCATGAAATACATGATCGAGCAGAATGCAAATGAGGGAGGAAACTTCCTGGCAAGCACATTCTGTGACATCGTTGAGGATGGAGCCAGAGAGGCTGTAGCCGACTTTCTCGGCTGTGAACCGGGAGAGGTGGGCTTTAACTGTTCCAGCACCCAGAACAATGCCAACATCGCCCATGCTTTTGCGAGAAAATTTGACAAATCAGCACGCATCCTCACCAGCGAAATGGAGCATAGAGCAAACATCGCCCCGTGGCTTCACATGGGAAAGGATGGATATGACCTTCAGGTCGTTAAGCTCGATACGCTTACTCAGCAGATCGACATGGGGGATTTCAAAGCTAAACTAACTCCTGAAACTAAGATAGTATCGTTAAACTGGGCTTCAAACGGACTGGGAACGGTGAGCGATGTTAAAAAGATGATTGAAATGGCACATGAAGTCGGGGCCATTACAGTTGTCGATGCCGTTCACTATGCCGCTCATTTTCCTATCGATGTTAAGGACATCGGAACAGATGTACTGCTTTGCTCGGCATACAAGTGGTTCGGACCTCACGTAGGGGTTATCTACATGAGAAAGGATCTCATAGAAGAGCTGGATTTTTACAATGTAATGTGCGAGGATATCGCAACAGGCCCAAGGAGGTTCCACATGGGGACTCCTCAGTACGAGCTTCTGGCGGGAGTTATTGAGGCTGTTAACTTCATCGCATCTGTTGGTGAAGAATATGCGGATTGCTTCCCGGAAAAGCTGGAGGGCCTCTCAGGCAGGAGAAGAAATGTGGTTGCCGGCATGGAAGCTTTTGATACATACGAGAGCGCTCTGGCGAAGAAGCTTCGTTTCGGACTCCGCGAGATTCCTGGGGTTACTGTATACGGTCCCGCTGAGGGTCAGCCGAGAACGCCTACCGTAGTATTCAGGGTTGAAGGATTTACCACTGATGAAGTTACGAAGGCTCTGGGAGAAAGAGGGATCAACGCATGGCATGGTGACTATTATGCGGTTGAGATAATGAATGCCATGGGATTCGGAGGAGAGGCCGGCGGCGGAATGGCTCGTCTGGGACTTGCTCCTTACTGTACCGAGAGAGATATCGACAGGGCCCTTGAAACGGTCAGAGATTTGGTGGCAGGCAAATAGTACAAGTTGAAAGCAAAACCGATAAACACTAAAAATGTAATAAAGATAGCCGGTGCATATGTGGCCTGGGTCATGGGATCAGGCTTTGCCACGGGACAGGAGATACTCCAGTTTTTCACCAGCTATGGATACTACAGTTTCATCCTGCTGGTTATTAATCTGGCAGGATTTCTTCTGATTGGCCCTTTCATACTCCAGGCAGGGAATGAACACAGGGAGGATCCGGACTATAATCATTTTGTGTACTTCTGCGGTAAGAAGCTGGGATACTTCTATTCCTGGTTTTTGCCCCTTGCCCTTTTCGCGGGAATGATAATTCTGATTTCAGGTTCCGGTGCCACCCTTCAGGAATACTATGGTCTTAATCACTATGTGGGAGCATTGCTGATGACGGTGCTGGCACTGGCGGCCTATATCGTGGGATTTCAGAGATTTATAAAACTCGTTTCCTTTATAGGGCCTACCATGATCGCATTCTGTCTGGTGGTTGGAATAATAACAGTTGTCAGAGATTTCGAAGGTCTGAAATCCGTCAATGATTTTCTGCCTGTAATGGAAGCAAAGCAGCCCGTACCTTTCTGGTGGCTGTCAGGTCTTCTGTATATTTCCTACAATCTGAACGGGGGATCTAAATATTACTCGGCTCTGGGAATGACGGGAACCACCCACAGGGAGGCTAGACTTGGGGGAATAGTGGGGACCATAGCCCTCATGGCATCCATTCTTCTGATGAATACGGCCATGCTTACGAATATAGGCATGTGCGGAGTAATGGATGTTCCCACATTATATCTTGCCAGGATTATCGCATATCCTCTCGGCTCTGTGTTCAGCATAATACTGATTATGGGAATATTCTCATCATGCAGTGCCATGCTCTGGACTGTAAGCGAGAAATTCGTCGTTCAGGGCAGCAAAAAAAGCTACATATTTGCAGCTTGTGTCTCTATTGGGGCATTTATTCTGGGATTGCTGCCGTTTTCCGGACTTGTGGGAATCGTATATACGATTCTGGGCTATGTGGGGCTGATTTTCGCCGCTTGCGTCATCTACAAAAGAATTAAAAGATCAAATGAGGCTAAGAAAAGGGTTTAATGCCTCATTTCTTTTTTTTGTCATAAACATATACCGCCACCATGGCTACAGCCAGTATACCTGCTATTATTAATGTGGATCCCATTATTAGATGTCCTCCCTTACATTTTATTTACTGATTGTATAATAAAATATTTCCGGGAAAATTACAAGTGTCGGAGATCTTGATATTCTGTTAAGCAAAAATACTTGACAGAAGTTTATGGGGCGGATATACTGTCTAAGGTGTCAAGCTATGACACTTGTCAGGGGCTTAAATGAAAATTGATGATATTACAAGACAAAGTCTGCTTTATGATTTTTACGGGGCACTTCTGACCCAGCGTCAGAGCCAGGTTATGAAGCTGTATCATGAGGAGAATCTCAGTCTTGCTGAGATCGCAGAGGAACTGAAGATCAGCAGGCAGGGGGTTTACGACGCTCTGAAGAAAGCTGAAAATTCTCTCAAGGCCTATGAAAAAAAGCTCGGACTGATCGAAAGATTCGGCAGCACGAGGGATGTTATCGAAGAGATCGATGCTCGCATCCAGGGATTGATCGTTAAGATGGAAGCAGCAGCTTCTGAGGAAACAGGAAAGACTGCTTTTGCATCAGAACTAAAGGATATAAGAAGAGTACTTGATAAATTGGAGGAGTAATGGCATTTGAAGGTTTATCTGACAAACTGCAGGGGGTCTTTAAGGGACTGAAGGGTAAGGGAAGTCTTACTGAAGCAGATATAAATGCGGCCATGAGAGAAGTCAAACTGGCACTTCTGGAGGCTGACGTAAACTTTAAGGTTGTTAAGGAGTTCGTGGCTGAGGTCAAAGAAAAATCTCTTGGGGAAGAGGTCATGAAGAGCCTGACTCCCGCTCAGCAGGTGATTAAGATCGTCAATGAGGAACTCATCGAGCTGATGGGAGGAACCAGCAGCAAACTGACTTACTCGCCGAAGGGATTCACCTTCTACATGATGGTAGGTCTTCAGGGTACCGGTAAGACCACCACATGCGGTAAACTGGCGAGATGGCTCGTTAACAATGGTAAGAAACCAATGCTCTGTGCCTGTGACATCTACAGACCGGCAGCTATAGATCAGCTGGAGGTTGTTGGAGGGAGCGTAGATGTTCCTGTGTTCACCATGCGTGACTGCAAGGATCCGGCTAAGATCGCAAAAGCAGCCATAAGTGAAGCTGAGAAAAAGGGTCTCAACGTTCTTATAGTGGACACGGCGGGGCGTTTGCAGATCGACGAAGAGCTGATGGATGAGCTGAAGGTGCTGAAGAAGGAAGTCAGACCTCATGAGATACTGCTGGTTGTGGACGCTCTCACCGGTCAGGATGCTGTGAATGCGGCGGAAGGATTCAACGAGGCTCTGGGAATTGACGGGATCATCATGACCAAGATGGACGGAGATTCCAGGGGTGGTGCGGCCCTTTCTACAAAGAAGGTAACAGGCAGACCCATAAAGTTCGTGGGCATGGGCGAAAAGATGGATGAACTGGACGAGTTCCATCCTGAAAGAATGGCCAGCAGAATTCTCGGTATGGGAGACATGCTCTCACTTATTGAGAAGGCTCAGACGGACTACGATGAAGAAAAGAGCGCTGCCCTGGAAGAGCGTATCAGGAAAAACAAATTTACTCTTGAAGATTTTCTCGAACAGATGGGACAGATAAGAAACATGGGCGGTATTGCCAAGATGCTGGACATGCTTCCGGGGATGGCGAACAACAAGAATGTGAACATGGAACAGAGCGAGAAAGAATTCGTGGCCTTTGAAGCCATAATTCAGTCCATGACCAAGATAGAAAGAGAAGATCCGAAACTGCTGAATGCCAGCAGAAGAAAGAGAATAGCCGCCGGATCCGGGCAGACGGTTCAGAAAATAAATCAGCTTATCAAGAGATATGAAGAATCGAGGAAAATGATGAAGCAGATGATGAACCCTAAGGGGATGGCGAAGATGAACAGGATGTTCAAGGGCTTTTAAGAGCTTTTAACATATAAAACAGCTAGACCATTTACAATATAAATACAGTATAGGAGGAAAAGTAATGGTAAAAATCAGATTAAAGAGAATGGGTGCTCACAAGAAGCCATTCTACAGAGTTGTTGTGGCGGATTCGAGAACGCAGAGAGATGGCAGATTCATCGAAGAAATCGGGTACTACAATCCACTTAAGGAACCAGTAGAGATCAAGATCGACGGTGAAGCGGCAAAGAAATGGCTGGAAACAGGTGCACAGCCAACAGAAACAGTTAGAAAACTATTTAAGGCAGAGGGTATCCTTTAAGAAAGCGGTGATTCGATGTTAGAATTAGTTAGTGCAATTGCAAAGTCACTAGTTGAACATCCGGAATCAGTTGAAGTTTCCGAAACAGAGTCCAATGGCACTAAAGTTATTCAGTTGAAGGTCGCTTCCGAAGACATGGGAAAAGTCATCGGCAAGCAGGGGAGAATTGCCAAGGCTATAAGAACTGTAGTCAAGGCAGCGGCAACGAAGGCGAATACTAAAGTGGTTGTTGAAATAGTTCAATAAGAGACGCATACTGGGTGACAGAAGGCACTTGCTTTTTGTCACCCTTTTTACAAAGTGTAGACAGATGAAAAATAACAAAACAGAAAAAATCAAAATTGGAAAAATCGTAAATGCGGTTGGCCTCAAAGGAGAGGTCAAGGTCTATAACTATTCCGACAGTTCGGATATTTACGGACAGCTTAAGGCCATTTATGACGAAGAGGTCCTCAGAGAAGTAAAGGGCGTACGTGAGCAGAAGAACACTGTGATTCTCAGCCTGGAAGGAATTGAGACCAGAGATGAAGCCGAAATGGCCAAGGGCAGAGAACTCTATATAACAGAAAATGACCTGCCTAAGCTTCCCCAAGGGCAGTACTATGTCCGTGACCTGATAGGCATGGAAGTTGTTCTGGAGGATGGAAGCCATCTGGGTGAAATCACCCATGTTATTCAGAATACGGCTCAGGATGTTTTTGAAGTGGAAACCGCTGAAGGAAAGAAGGTGCTCATTCCGAGGGTGCCGGAGTTCGTTCTTGATATAGATGAAACAGAGAGGGTGATTACAGTTCACCTCATTGAAGGTATGCTGGAACTGTAGAATTATGGATTTACAGGGTGTATGAAATGAAAATAGATATATTAACTCTTTTCCCGGAGATGTTCAGCCCGGTAACCCGTGACAGCATGCTGGGGAGAGCGGTAGATAAAGGAATACTTGATATAAGGCTTACGGACATCAGAGACTTTAGCAATGATAAACACAACAAGGCTGACGATTATCCCTTCGGAGGCGGTGGCGGAATGGTTATGATGGCGGATCCCATATTCGGCGCCATGGAGCATGTTAAAGCCCGGGGCCGAAAGGTGATATACATGTCACCGAGAGGGCGAATTCTCGACGAGGCTAAAATCAGAGAGCTGTCACAGATGGATGATCTTGTAATTCTATGCGGTCATTATGAAGGAGTGGACCAGCGGGTGCTGGATTACTGGAATGTGGAAGAGATATCCATAGGTGATTACGTACTCACAGGAGGAGAGCTTCCTGCAATGGTTCTGATAGACAGCGTTGCCAGGCTTCTGCCCGGGGTCCTGGGCAATGAGAACTCGGCTCTGAATGAGTCAGTATACTCGGGGCTTCTGGAGCATCCTCAGTATACTCAGCCAAGGGAATACAGAGGGATGGAAGTTCCGGAGGTGCTTGTAAGCGGCAACCATAAGCTTATCGACCTCTGGAAACTGGAAGAGAGTCTGAAGATCACAAAAGAGAGAAGAGAAGAACTTTTTGAAGAATTTATTTCACATATAGATGATAGAAATGAGGATGGCAGCAAGCGTTTTTCAAAGGATGAGAAAAAGATAATAGACAAACTGAAATAGTTTTTTCCATACATGGTATATAATATATAGTACGTTGAAAGTGCATGCTGTTTGATGTAGAATTAGGTAATGAAAATAAAGATTTCCAAGGGAACAAAGCGAATAATCATTGCTTATCTGGCTGTGATGTTAATACTATATGTTGTTGTTTTTGTAATCCCGAAAATCTCGGACGCTTTTGATACGACCCAGACCCTGGAAAACGGAAATCTGGAGGTTTCCTGCGACACGACCGGATATTTCGTGAAGGAAGAAGCCGTGTGCACGGCAACGGAAACCGGTCAGATAACATACAAGCTCAGTACCGATACGGTTGTGAAAAAAGGCAGTGATATTTCAAGCATAGCACCGGCAGAAAATGAGAATGATGAAGCTGAGGAAATAGCCGGGAAATATGAGGATTATCTTCAGCCACTGAAAAAATACGATCTTCTCCTGGAATCAAACCTCGCTCCTATCAGCGGCATCTTCAGCACGGTGATAGACGGACAGGAAAAGTATTTTTCGATTTCCAACCTGGACAAAATAAAGAAAGAAAAGGCTGAAAAAAGAAGGATCAAGCAGATCGAACTGGACAGGGACCGGGTTGTGAAGGGTGAACCTGTATTCAAGATTTCAAATGATGACGTATGGTACCTGGTCTGCTGGATGGAAAAATCCGATGCGAAAAAATTCGAACTTGATTCCAAAGTGAGAATAAAGCTTCCCAGCAGCACCATCGATGCCCGGGTGTTCACAAAAAACAAGGAGGGAGAACTGTACAAAATGGTTTTCTCATCCAATGCATACTATGAGGATTTCACAAAGAGCAGAAAAGTTGAAATGACAGTTGTATCCAGCAATACAACCGGCTTAATAGTTGGAAACGAATGCATTATTTCGAAGAATGGTGTGGAAGGAGTCTACGTAAAGACCAAGGATGATTACGTATACTTTGTACCTGTAAAGGTGAAAATTTCAAACGATGAACAATCTGTCATCTACGAGTCCATATTTGTGAATGAAAAATATGAACAGGTGGAGACGGTTTCTGTATATCAGGAGGTTCTGAAAGATCCCCGGGAAGCTCTTGAAAAAGATATGAGAAATGATATTAGGGAGGAATAGCAAGAATGGAGTGCATAGGGAAGAACCTTGAAAAAGTTCGCGGCATAATCAGGGAAGCGGCAGAGAGCTGCGGCAGGAACTCCGAAGAAGTTATTCTGGTGGCTGTGAGCAAAACCAGAAATCCTGAAGAGATAAACGCAGCAATTGATGCGGGAGTGAGGGATATCGGAGAGAACAAAGTTCAGGAAATACTGGA
>JAQVOT010000219.1 GCA_028702415.1 Eubacteriales bacterium | reverse complement strand
AACCTATTGATGTGAAAGTACTTGCGGTCGAGTCCCCGTAGCTCAATTGGATAGAGCGTCGGCCTCCGGAGCCGAAGGTTTCGTGTTCGAATCACGACGTGTACTTCTTGGTTTCATTGTCGGAGCTTCGCTCGCCGTTTGTGGGGTTGCTATGCAGGCACTTGTTCGCAATAAATTAGCAGATCCCTTCGTTCTTGGTGTATCTTCCGGAGCCTCCGCCTCGGCCACATTTTTTATGGTAACTGGGACATTTGCTTTCCTTGGTACATATGCACTTTCGTTCAACGCATTTTTAGGAGCCGCAGCATCTATTATTCTAGTCTATTGGCTTTCCCGCGTGAAAGGGCGCATCAACATTCCAACCCTCCTTCTTTCCGGGGTGGCTCTTGCCATGATTTTGGATGCAGTAACAAAAACCATCGCTCTCGGTGCGCCAAATGCGCTTGCCGTACACAATCTCGATTTTTGGATGACAGGATCACTAGCAGGTGCAAAATGGGGATATCTCACCTTACCCCTTGTAGTCATGCTTCTTTGTCTGTTCTACCTCCTGATTCACTACCGGACCCTGAACCTTCTCCTCCTTGGAGACAATACTGCAGGTACTCTAGGCGTTAATGTCGGACGAACACAAAAAATGCTGGTTCTCATCTCCTCTCTTCTTGCCGGCGTCACGATTTCTGTCAGTGGCTCAATTGGTTTTATCGGATTAATGATTCCTCATATTAGCCGGATGCTTGTGGGGAGCGATCACAAAAAAGTCCTGCCGTTATGCGTACTCCTTGGCGGGTTTCTGGTTGTTTGGACGGATGTGGTCGCCCGCCTTATCCTTGCCCCGGAAGAACTGCCCGTTGGGATACTCACGGCTATCATTGGAGGTCCATGTTTTATCGCTCTGCTCAAAAGCAAAGCAGGAAAGGCGATATGATGACCAATAAATTAGACGTACAACATCTGTCATACGCCTATAATGATCAGGATGTTATCTCTGATATTGACCTCTATGTTGGAGAAAACGAGTTCGTCGGGGTCGTTGGTCCGAATGGATGTGGAAAATCGACCATTCTCAAAAACATTTATGGTGCACTTCATACGAATCGCGGCAGGATTCTGCTGGACAATGAACCCATCTCCCGCATGAATTCAAAACAAATCGCCCGAAAAATGGCAGTTGTCGGTCAGGAAAATGAGTTTGACTTCGATTTCAGTGTGAATGAAATGGTGGCAATGGGTCGGTCCCCGCATAAAAAACTGTTTGATCCCGATACCAAAGAAGATGAAGACATCATCATGGGGGCACTGAAACGGGTAGGTATGTTGTCCATGATTGATAGAAAATACTCTACCCTTTCCGGCGGAGAGAAGCAGCGGGTTCTCATTGCCCGAGCCATTTCCCAGCAGACGGACTTTTTTATTTTGGATGAACCGACTAATCATCTGGATATCAGTTTTCAGCTGCAGGTTTGTGAAATAGTCCGGGGTCTTGGTGTTACGGTTCTGACAGCCATGCATGATTTGAATCTTGCAGCTCTATTCTGTGACCGGATTTATGTTATCAAAGAGCATGAGGTGTATCGTTTTGGCACTGTGGAGGAAATCCTGACCCCGCAGCTTATCAAAGAGGTGTTCGGTGTAACGGCCGATGTCAAAATTCATCCTGTTACAAAAAAACCAAATATCATTTTTATTCCGGATCAAACATGAATGAGGAGCCGGGTATTATCTACATAGTAATATTAATTTAAGTAATAGTATTACTAAGTAAATATTATATATAATAAATTATTATATATAATATACATAATTTATTTTTGGTGTGAAAAATGTTGAAAAAATTACGTTTATTTACTATTGCCATTCTACTTTTGGTAGTTATATTTGGCGCGGGTTGTGTTGGAAGTAATACTCAGGATGTCGGTGAAAGTGATTATACACCAGTTACTGTGGAAAACTTTGGCAGAACCATTACGATTACCGAAAAACCGACCGCAGTCGCGGTTGCCGGTCCCAACTGCGCAGAGGTATTTGTTGCATTGGGTCTGACCGATATCGTTATCGGTAAATCCTGTGATAATCACTGTCTCGGTCCGCTGCAGGAATATGCTGATGGATACAACAGTATTCCTGAACTGACACATGGCTATCCAACCCTTGAAGCTGTTGTAACGAGCGGGTGTGATTTCCTGTATGCGATTGATTGGGTTTTTGAAGGAGACTTTACTGTAGAAGCTCTGGAACAGTATGGTATCACCGTGTATGTATGTGAAGCAACGGATTATGAAGGGGTTTGGAAGGAAATCAGAGAACTTGGTGAAATTTTCGAGGTTGAAGATGCTGCAGAATCCTTTATTGCTTCAGAAAAGGCAAGAATTGCTGTTGTTGAAAAAACGGTTTCCGGTCAGGACACATTGAAGGTATTCATTTATGATTCAGATACTGGAAGCGGTGTTTACACTGCGGGTGCTCCAAATATTGAAACAATGTTTATTGAAACTGCAGGTGGTGTGAACATCTTTGATGATTTAGATAAAGCATGGGTGGGTGTTTCATATGAAGAAATACTTGCAAGGAACCCTGATGTTATCATCATCCACGATTATGAAGAGGCAACCTATGAAGAAAACGTTGAGGCTTTAATCAATGATCCGATTTTATCTCAACTAGATGCAGTGAAGAACAAACGCTTTGTGCGGCTTTCTCTTGAATCGGCTCTGCCAGGTTCACGAACCGCATATTCTATTGAAGTAATTGCAAAAGGGATGTTCCCGGAATTATTCTAAGATGCGGGTGATATCCTTATCTT
>JAQVOT010000218.1 GCA_028702415.1 Eubacteriales bacterium | reverse complement strand
ATCCTGCATGGCCAGGTAGATGGAATCACCTTCAATCTTAACCGGCACTATGTTATCACGACGTGCAATGTTTCTCGGAACAACATTCGCCATTTCCATGGGAATAACCGTTGTGTTAAGATCGATAAAATCAACACCCAGCTGAAGCTGCAGTACACCGATAAGTTGCTTTTCTGTGATGATGCCTTCCTCTATCAGGTATTCACCAAGCCTGTGTCCTCTGGCCTTGCTGCCTGCAAGGGCATCGCTCAGCTGCTCCTGGCTAATTACTTTGGCTTCTGTTAAAATATCTCCTAAACGCTTATATGCCATGCTTCAGTCCTTTCTCAAATTGGCATTAGAATCCTATTTGCTTCCCTCAATGTTTCTGTATGTAAAGCCACAATCTTCTTTTGTGTACCTGCCATCGGTGATCTTGTACGTCGCTGTGAAAATACCCTCAGAATATGTGAGGCTCCAGTCTGTCACATCATAACCTGTATATGTCTTATCGCTAAGCAACCAGTTTGTCTGTTGTAGTGAATCATCAGAACACATCATGAGCCTTCCTTCTATGCAATCAACATGCCCTCCTAGCTGAGTAACCGGATAATCTTTTGATGTGAAATGCACACCATTTGTTGTGGTAACGTCACTTGCATATCTTAATGTATTCGCAAAGGCAGTATTGATACTGTCTTCAAGCACTTCACTGTTTGCAGAGAACATCATGGCCTCATAGGATTTTGTTGCAGCACCCAGCCCTGCAGTAAGGCCCACGCCCATAAGTGCCAGAACAGCTATGGCGGCAATCATTTCAACCAATGTAAAGCCTTTTTTGTTTTTTATTTTGCTTTTCATCGCTGCCTCTACCACTCAGTTAAACTGATATCAAAACTCTTATCTCCTACTGTGAGCTTTGACTTATCCTCATTAAGACTTGCATGTTCCTGTTCGGCTGCCTGTACCATGGCCTTGAACTGAACGTCAGAAGCCTTTACCGTCTTATTGATCTTATATGCGCTCATAACTGAACCTAAAAGGACAAAAGAAGCAAGAGCAATAATGAGAACCGCAATCAGAGCCTCTACAAGAGTCTCTCCTTTTCTTGATTTCAATTTACTCATCATTCTTTTTCCGAACATTTATTGAACCTCTATCTCAAGTGGGTTACCCTTGGAGATCTTGCTACCCTGCCAGCTTATTGTTTTTGTTTCAACATTCTCAGAAATATCGTTATATTCATCTCCTGATTTATCCACATCGTGAGATATTTCTGTGTCTGATTCGTCCAAAATACTTGCCCCGGTAAATACAGTAATATCATAGCTTCCACTTCCGTATGTTGCATGGACAAGACATGCCAGATTGAACTGGCCATCCATCTGAACGTAGACTTCAACAATTGCCTTATCCGCTTCACCTGTATCTTCAGTAAATGTTACTGCTTTGCCTGCAGGCGGATTAACATCCGAATTATAACAAATATTGTAAGCCTGTTCTGTGATATAGTCACCGATCAGAAACTCCTTGCTGTCTGGGGGGTTAATTGGTTTTTGCGTAACATTGCCATTTTTATCATACACATATTCCATGTCCTCAAGTTCACCACACAATACCTCAGCAACATGGCTGGCGGCCTGATAAGCTTCCTCATTTTCGGCTCTGTTCTCAATCTTTGAAGCATTTGTCACTGCTGAAGTGATAATAAGTGCAGCAACAACTCCTGCCACCAGGAAGTAGATCAGGGCAATAATAAATGAGGCTCCTTGATTACTATTTAGTTTTGCGCTCATTATATGTCTCATAATGCTATTGGCCCGGTTCTTCCCAAGGACAATTGAATGAATAGGTTGTTGTAGCACCGGTAAAGGTGATATCGACTGGGTCTGCAATATCCTCTGGAATATAGTCAGTAATATCTGTCATAGGAAGGTCCGTATCCTCTTTAATTGCACCATTAGTCCAGGACCAGGTCCCGGAAAGACCCACTCCGAAAGCATAGTAATATTCACCGTCATCCAAGCCGGACACATCAGGAGCAGTTACACCAACAGGAGCTTCTGACTGAACTGTATCGGAATCTCTGCTGTCTCCGTATACTCTGAACTTGTAGCTGTATGACACTTCGTTGCCGTCCTTAATAACCTTTAGGACACCTACGGTTCCTCGGGTCTCAATGGTCCCTGCAGGCCAATCACCATAGTGAATTCTTCCGTTAATGTTCTTAACAACTGCAGGGAAAGGATAGTTTACTTCTAATATTGGATTGTATTTAACTGTAGTAACAGCCTTTCCAAACGGATTTCCTGTTGTGCCGCTGTTAAGTTCAGATGCCAGGTTGTGGAGCTCAGTATATGACACTGCTGTTGTTCCTGGGATTACACCTGTGGAAGGCAGACATCCATCCAGATAATAGCAGTTCTCCGTCGCTGGGCTGACAGCATACTTTATACATTCAGTTGAAATGTTTTCGCAGAATGAATATGAATTTTTTGTTTGCAAATGTGGAGTACTTTGTTCCGGCGGATTAGAAATCGGAAGCTCTGTTGAAACACCTCCCAGATATTTCTGTGAGTATTCACCTTGTCCATTCGTTCCGGTATCGATGTTATAGCTTGTGCCTGCATAACAGTTCTCTATCCTTCCATTATCGTAACCCGCAATACCTGCCAGTCCAACATTATCCGTGTATATATTTTGGGATGTTGTATTGAAGCGAACATTGTATGCGCCTATACGTTTATTATCTGCCGAGCAATTCTTTATGGTCCCGAAATTTGCCCCCACAAGACCACCTGCAAGAATGTTATGCGGTGAGTCTTCTGTCCAGCT
>JAQVOT010000217.1 GCA_028702415.1 Eubacteriales bacterium | reverse complement strand
TATTGTAGCAACAGATATTTCTAAAAAGTTTTCAATATCCATGTCATGCATAGGCGGACTTAAACCTTTTGGAGCCAAAAAATGTCTCCTACTCCAGTTCAGAGATCTGAACGAGAAAATTGACTTTTCAGGAATATACTCCAGCGATCTCGTTGACGAGTATGAAAAGATGCTTGCAAGGCAAAAAATAGAAATTGAAAAAGAGGGATTTGAGGTTGAAACGAGAGTGCTTCCAGGCTTTTCTCCTTCTAAGATAAATATGATTTGCAAAGAAGAGGGGTATTCCCTGACTGTAACGGCGTCAAAAAAGCATTCTTCTCCAGGAGAGGTTTCTTTGGGAAGGATTGCAAACGATCTGATACATTCAGCGCAGTTTCCTGTCCTCCTTATAAAGCCGGAAAATTATACGGAAGAAAGGGAAGGAGACGGAACAGAAGGAACCTTGTTCGATATAAACAGCCATGTCCTTTATCCCACAGATTTCTCCGAAAATGCTGATATCGCGTTTAAGTATATAAGAGAGTTGTCCGCCGGCATCGCAAAAAAGATAGTCCTTCTTCATGTACAGGATAAATCAAGAATCACTCCTCATCTTGAAAGCAGGATAGAGGAATTCAATAAACTTGATGAAGCCAGGCTGAAAGGAATGAAAGATATGCTTGAAAAGGAGGGCAGGGCTGAAATTAAAACTATGGTGAGATATGGTTCCCCGTCTCTTGAAATACTGAGACTTGCAGAAGATATGGGTATAAAGCTTATTGTTATGGGCAGTCAGGGCAGGGGATATGTAAAAGAGTTTTTCCTTGGCAGTGTCAGCCAGAATATCGCCAGAGTAAGCCCTTCTTCCGTGCTGCTTATACCGACAAGCCACTGAACCTGAGAATTGTATTATATAAAGGAGGGACAACCTGTGTTTAAAAAGTTTATTATTGCTGTTGGCCTGCCTGATGATTCGTTTGAACTTATGGGCTGTGTCGGGAGGCTCAAAGCATATGGCGCGCAGAAATGTCTTCTTATCCAATACAGAACTGTGGAAGAAGTTGTTGATTACACAAGGGGGCAGTCAAATATCCCTCTTCATAAATACGAAGAGGCTTTTAAAGCAAACAAGCAAAAGCTTATTGAAGAGGGGTTTGAAGTAGAATCAAAGGTACTTGCAGGATACCCTGCATCTGAAATCAACAGAATTGCAGATGCAGAGGGTTATTCTCTTATAGTGGCCGGAGCAAGGAGGCGTACTTCCTCAGGAGAACTTTATTTCAGTAGCCTTGCTAACGATCTTATGCATGTTGTCTCAAAGCCGCTGCTGATAATGAGACCTAAAAGAAGCGGCATTGGGGAAATCAGCATTGATGGCTGCGAAGTGGCAAAGCATCTGCTTTACCCTACTGACTTCTCAACTAATGCAGATATAGCCTTTTCAAAAATACTTGAAATGGCTCCGGGAAGAGCTGAAAAAATTACTTTGCTCCATGTTCAAGACACGGTGAAGTTAAGTCCCCATCTTGACTATAAAATTGAAGAATTTAATAGAATAGATACAGCAAGGCTTGAGGGCATGAAGAAACTTATTCATGAGAAGGGTAATATAGAGGTTGATGTCCTTGTGAAATATGGTTCTCCTGCTGTAGAAATATTGAAAACAGTAGGAGAACTTGGAGTACAGCTCGTTGTAATGGGAAGTCAGGGCAGAGGATATGTCGAAGAATTTTTCCTTGGAAGTGTGAGCGGGAATGTGGCCAGAAAAGCTCTTTCTTCTGTTCTTCTGATTCCTACAAAACACTGAAATATTCTGAAAAGATCAAATTAAAACATAAAAATGACAGTTTTTTAAATGGCTGTCATTTTTATGTTTTTATGAAGTAAAATATATTCATTAAGAATTATTGAAATATTATTTTAAAACTATGGACGGACTATAATTAATTAGTTCACTGACCGTTTTTAGGAATAACTATAAGTTAAAGCGAGCCTCAGATAAGCCGTCTTAATTTGTCATATGTAAAGTTATAAAAAATTAACTGTTGGAGATACCCGTAATGAACAGAAAAAAATATTTTAAGGAAATTAATATATGGCTTTTTATAATCCCGTTCGTGGTGCTGACAGTTTTTTTCTCTGTAGTGGTGTATTCTACTGTGCAGCGGAAAATAGACGAAAATTATGAGCACTTCAAGGAAAACGCAATTGATACGGCGAGGCAATATTCCTATAGCCTGAAAAAATCAGTTGAGGCGAGCAGGATCATAAATAAACTTCTTGATGAGAAACTATTGTCAGCAAGTAAAACAGTAATGCTTGGACACGTCCGATTTTCGCAGTCTGCCATGAAAGCGCTTGCAGAATCACTGAAAGTTGATCAGATATGCGTATATAACAGAAAAGGAGAGATCACTTATTCAAATATTGATAGGTATGTAGGATGGAAAGCTAAAGAAGGAGATCCTGTACGTAATTTCATCAAAAGCGGTAAAAAGGAGGCAATGGAAAATATAAGGGCTGATATTGTCTCGGGCGGATTCTACAAATATGCATATTATAAGCTTTCTGACGGAGATTTTGTCCAAATAGGCATTTCTGCAGGGGATATTCAAAAATTATTGGGCGGATTTGAGATATCTAAATTGCTGGATGAGCTCAATGAAGATGCGGATATAGATCAACTAAGCCTGATCAACAGGGATCAGGTTATTGTAGAAAGCTCAAAAGATGAATTAAAAGGCACAAAATTAAATATCAAAGAAGCGGCATTATCCATTCAGGAAGGAAAAGAAATAAGCTACATTGACAGGTCCGGAGAGGAAGTGCTGTACAATTCTTTTATCCC
>JAQVOT010000216.1 GCA_028702415.1 Eubacteriales bacterium | reverse complement strand
CAGAAACTTTAAGAGCAGTATCACAGGCACTGATTGCTGTAGCTTGTATGGCTGTTATAGCAACTTCTGCAATGTCCGGATTAGGTTTCCAAATGGTATTGATTGTCAATGCTGTAGTATATGTTAATGCTGCCTATGTTAATTCCTCCGTCAGGGTATAGCACCGTTGAGGAGCCATTTAAGGGAATTAAAGAATATGGGGATTCTTTAGTTAAACAGGGTCTGCTGATGGATTACAGCATCTTTGTGGTACAGCCATGGATGGACATCAAAGAGATTGGATGCTGTGTAATGGCTGTTGCGGAAGAAGAGGCAGTTGCAGTAAAATATGCAGATCAAATAGCTGAACGTCTATTTAGGATACGTGAAGAAATGGTTCCAAAACTGTTTTCAGTTGATGAAGTGTTTGAGATTGCAGAAAAAACTGTAGATGGTAAACCGATAATCATTGCAAATCCGGCAGATTCAACAAACTCTGGTTCTATTGGTGATGGAGTGGAAGCTGCGGTTCGACTGAAACAATGCGATAGCCATATAAAAATGGGGTGTGTGGTTAAAGATGATGAGGTTGTAGAGCAGGCTTTTGAAGTAGGCACGGGAAACAGTGCTTACTTTAATGTGGGAGCAAAGTATACTGTTGGTATGGGCAAAGCTTTTTGTGGAGAAGGCAATGTAGTATCCCTGCACGATGGCTCATTTATAGCTGAAGGACCTGAAAACCGTAATGTTAAATTCAATATGGGACCAACGGCTGTACTGAATTTTGGAAATATTGACATGATTGTATGCAAGAGCCCTTCTGGAAATGGTGATCCACAGTTGTTTAGACATTTTGGTATAGAGCCGACATTATACGATGTTATAGAAGTCAAAGCAAACTCATCTTTCCGAGAGCCTTATAGCAAATTTACAGATGAATTTTATTATGTGGATGTTTATGGAGCAAGTTCTGCTAATTTAAAACGATTTAAATGGGAAAACTTGCCGCATAATATGTATCCTTTTGATTTACCGGAAGATTATGTTCCGGAGCCTGCAAAAATAATTAGAAAAAAACATAGTTAGTCCTGAATAAAAAGTTTAACATTAAGTGCTTCTAATGCCTCGTGATGATCTTCTGAGATATCGCTATCGGTGATAATTAAATCAAGATCAGTTACGGGGCATAATGTCATTGTGGACTTTTTACCGAATTTACTACTGTCTGCAACAAGGATGTATTGATCGGTGCGTTTGAAAAAATGTCGATGAATAGTCATATTGCCGGCGCCATAATCCATAACACCTAATTCAGGAGTTATTCCAGAGCAACTGAAAAACACTTTATCGCAGTAAAATTTATGTGCACATTCAACGGCCAAATCACCATAAATGTCACCCTCTGTAGTTGAAACTATACCTCCTAATGTAATAAGTGTTATATCAGAGTCTACGAGCTCATTTAATACTGCGAGAGAAGATGTAATAACGGTAATATTAGAGCGGCTTTTCAGATGCTTTGCCAATGCATGCATAGCATTTCCTGCATCCAGAAAGACCGTATCCCCGGGTTTTACAAGATCGGCAGCTGCTTTTGCAATACTGTTTGTTGTTATACTATGTTCATCATTGATAGATTCATTATATACTTCATTTTGTGTGTTTAAGGTCGCACCACCTAAAATGCGATTAAGTACATCCTTGCTCTGCAAATGCTCTAAATCACGACGAATTGTTTCTCCGGAGACATTAAATCGTTTTACTAAATCAGTAGATTTTACAATACCATCTCTTCCTATAATTGCTATAATTTCTTTTCTTCTTTCTTTTGTATTCATGCGACTCTCCTGTAAACTTTATCTACATTTACAAGTATATCATTGAGAAATAGAATTATCAATGATTGGGAAATGTGGAAGATATGAATCACATCAAGGTTTTTCGTTGAAATAGATTGTATCGACCTCAACCCAGTAATTAATTGTATCACCCTGGGGATCAATATCGATATTGATATTCCTGAATACCAGCAGGACTGAGATTTCACGAGTTTCGAGTTTCAGGCTCAT
This sequence comes from Eubacteriales bacterium, assembly GCA_028702415.1. Classification (GTDB taxonomy): domain Bacteria; phylum Bacillota; class Clostridia; order Peptostreptococcales; family Anaerovoracaceae; genus Lentihominibacter. The sequence continues at coordinate 782 of JAQVOT010000216.1, read as the reverse complement.
GTCCTCAAAGGTGGCCGGTTGATTGTTCATATTTCCAGGAGGGTACTTTTCTATGATTCTGTCAAGAAAAGCATCCATATCCTCATCGATAATCTTTCGGCCGTCCAGATCGATTCGGAGATTCGGAATGCCTCCCGGCGAGAAGGTCATATTCCAATCCAGTTTATAAGTTCCTCTTTTTCCTTCGATGGTCGCTGTGGTTAACTCTTTTTCCTGGGATATGCTTATAGCCCATTTGTAGTCGCCGATATCGTAGGCAACGTAAGGCAAGGATACGTATGTGCTGAGGGTGCTGCTGCCGAAGTTGTAATCTTGTGAAGCCGGCCACTTCTTAGGGAAGCCGAAATTTTTTTCAAACTCCAGGTCATCGTTCAATTCTGTGTCGAACCACGCCGGAAGCTTTGCACCCTGAGAGTTTGCCAGGAAATTCACACCATCGGTTATGGATTCACAAACGTAATCATCCGGTTTACTTACAGCCGGCGTCAATTTTCCGTCCGCAAGAATGCCTTCTCTCACCAATAGGTTCTCAAGCCTTTCGCTCTGGACGCTGACAGGCAGGGAGCTATAATTGATGACAGGGAAAACGGCCACCACCGCAAGGATACATATCAACACAACTATCGGCAAATGGGCTCTCGATTTCAATACCAGCAGGAGTATTGCTGCCCCAAGACCTAAGATCCACAGTAAGCAGAACATATACTCCTGTGTCTTTAGCCCCCACTTGCCAAGCTGAACGAAGAGGGCCCAGGCTTCGAAGGCCAATATGATGACAGCCG
>JAQVOT010000215.1 GCA_028702415.1 Eubacteriales bacterium | reverse complement strand
GAGAAAGGGAAATTGATTTCGCGGCTGAGGGTGGTAACAAACTACCTGATGATGTGATGGTAGACGAAGATGGAGTGGTTGTTGAATAAAGCGCAATAATAAGTGTCAAAAAAAGCCCGGAAACATTGAAAAATCCTCTTTACAAGGGGATTTTTATGTAGTATCATATCATGGTATGAGCCGCACGAACAGGGCAATTTAAATGTCTGCATTAAGCGGGCTGCCCCGGTAGGCGAGACTGGTTAGAGGAGGAAATAAATTAATGTACGCAATTATTGAAACAGGCGGAAAACAGTACAGAGTACAGAATGGCGATCAGATTAGAGTAGAGAAGCTTAATGTTGAGGATGACGCCGCAGTAATATTTGATAAGGTTCTGGTTGCAGGGGAAGGTTCCGACATAAGAGTTGGCGCTCCATATCTGGATGGACTTACTGTTGAAGGCAAAGCAGTTGAAACAGGCAAGGGTGACAAAGTAATAATCTTCAAGTATAAGGCTAAGAAGGATTACAGAAAGAAACAGGGTCACAGACAGCCATATACATTGGTTGAAATTACTGCTATCGGTAGCGAAAAAGCTGAGAAGAAGGCTGTAACCGCAGAAGAGAATGTTAAGTCAGTTGAAGAAAAGCCGCTTTCTAAAATGCTCAAGGCGGAACTCGTCGAGTATGCCAAGGCAAGTGGCATTGAAATCGATGAGAAATCAACCAAAGCAGTAATAATTGAAACAATTGAAGCTGCAAAAAAGTAATTAACAGGGAAATATAGTATCAGATTGATTATAAAGGAGGTATTCCATGGCAAGTAAGAAAGGTGTAGGTAGCTCGAAGAACGGTCGTGATTCCGAGTCCAAACGTTTAGGCGTTAAGACAGGTGATGGTCAGTTTGTAAGTGCTGGCAGCATCCTGGTTAGACAGAGGGGAACAAAGTTTCACCCTGGCAACAACGTAGGAAAAGGTGGAGATGACACATTATTTGCAAAAGTCGACGGAGATGTAAAGTTCGAAAGATATGACAAAAAGAGAAAACAAATAAGTGTATATCCTAAAGAAGCGTAAGTTGATCAAGGCCCCTGATTATAGGGGCTTTTGTTTTTTGTATCAAAAACAAAGGGGATTAATGGGTAAATATGTTTGTAGATAGAGCAATAATTACAATTAAATCGGGAAGCGGCGGAAATGGTGCTGTTACTTTTAGACGAGAAGCTTTCGTTCCTGAAGGTGGTCCTGACGGTGGTGACGGAGGAAACGGCGGAAATGTAATTTTTCTTGCGGATGAAAACATGAGAACTCTCATGGATTTTAAATATAAGAAAAAATACGAAGCCGAAAAAGGTCAGAACGGAATGAAGAAGAAGCGCTATGGCAAAAACGGGGAAGATCTTATAATTAAGGTTCCCGTTGGAACCATGGTAATAGACGAAGATTCCGGTAAACTTATGATGGACATGACAGAGCATGGCCAGTCTTTTGTTGCAGCAAAAGGTGGCAAAGGCGGTAAAGGGAATATGAAGTTTGCTACGCCAACGAGGCAGGCTCCCAATTTTGCTGAAGCAGGGGGTGTCGCTAAAGAGAGAAAAATAATTCTTGAGATGAAACTTATAGCTGATGTTGGCCTTATCGGTTTCCCGAATGTGGGAAAATCATCCTTTCTTTCTGTAGCAACAAGCGCCAGACCTAAGATTGCGAATTATCATTTCACAACAATCGACCCCAATCTTGGGGTAGTTCAGATTTACGATTCAAGCTTTGTAATGGCTGATATAGCAGGCATTATTGAAGGTGCACATGAAGGCGCCGGTCTAGGGCATTATTTTCTTAAACATATCGAGAGGACCAAGGTGCTGATTCATATTGTGGATGTATCTGGAAGCGAAGGAAGAGACCCTAGAGAGGATTTTGATAAAATCAATGATGAGCTTGCAAAGTATAGTAAAAAACTTACGAGCAAGCCTCAGATTGTTGTTGCAAATAAGATTGATATTCTTGGTTGTAGCCAGGAACCTGAGGATCTTGAAATATGTGAAGAATATATCCGGTTCAGAGAATATATTGAAAACAAAGGATACAAGGTATTTCCTATGTCAGCTTCCGCAGGAATCGGAGTTAAGGAAGTGCTACAAGCGGCTTATAAATTGCTTCAGGAATCAGAAGCCAATTATCAGGATGTGGCTGACGAATATGAATATTTTGATTTCGAAGCTGATGATTATGATCCTGATAGAAAAAAAGTATTTGGTGAATTTGATGGTAAGGCATATATTATTTACGGTAAACAACTTGAAAAGATATTCAATTCAACCAATTTCAATGACATATCTATTTAAATATATTGAAAACAGCGGAATATATGACACTCTTAAGGAAATTGGACTTGAAGATGGTGATACTATAAGGCTGTTTAACATGGAATTTGAATACTACGGAGATGAATACAGCTTTTACGAAGATGAAAACGGCTCAGAATATGATGAATAATGGCTACCGACATCCGGGCAGAAAAGAATGCCTTGAATATTTAATTGAGTACGGAACTCCCCAGCATGTAGTGGGTCACTGTAAGGCTGTGGCGGCTATTGCTTATATGCTTGGAAAGGCGCTTAATGATGCAGGAGGGACCAGAGCTTTAAGATTTAGTGATATTACAATCACTACATATATAAAAGAAGCAGGCAGGGTTTTTTACAGGCAGGAACATTCTGTAGAAAAACATATTCAGGGATGGAGATTATTCGATCTGGATCTTTTACTTGCAAGCGGCTTGCTTCATGATATGGCGCGTCTCGAAGACAGACACTGGGACGTATGTGCTGACTGGTGTCATGATAAAGA
>JAQVOT010000214.1 GCA_028702415.1 Eubacteriales bacterium | reverse complement strand
AAAATCAATCTGACACTGGATGTTAAGGGGCTTCTGGACAATGGATTCCATGAGGTTGAAATGATCATGCAACAGATTCTGCTTTGTGATGATATCAGCATGATATGGGAGCCGGCAGAGAATTTAGATGGCCTTATGATTTCCCTTTCCACAAACAGAAAATACCTGCCAACGAACGAAAGGAATCTGGCTTACAAAGCCGCCATTGTAATGTGGGATTACTGCATGGAAAATGACATCAGAGTGACTCCGGGAAGGCTTACCATACATATAAAGAAGAGAATACCGGTTGCAGCAGGCCTTGCAGGGGGCAGCGGAAACGGCGGAGCAGTTCTTCACGGGCTTAATGTACTGTGGAATCTGGGGATGGACCTGAGGAGTCTTTGCGAAATCGGAAAGAAATTGGGGTCTGACGTTCCTTTTTGCATCATGGGACAGGCAGCCGAGAACCGAAGGCTGAAACCTCTTTTCGCAGATGATCCACTTGCCTGTCACTGTGCGCTGGCAAGTGGAACAGGTACAGAGCTTAAACCCTTGAAGGGGCTTGAGAGCCACCTCATTCTTTCGAAACCTGCCATTAGCGTGTCCACTGCTGCGGTATATAAAGGCATCGACAGCATGGAAATTTCCTCACATCCCGACACTGATGAGATGATAAGAGGCTTAAGTGAAAAATCCCAGGCATTAATAACAAAAAATCTCATAAATGTGCTTGAAAACTATACTCTAAAGGAGTATCCTATAATTGTGTATACAAAGAACAAAATCGCAAAAATGCTGGGGACAGAGGCTGTTTTAATGAGTGGAAGCGGCCCTACGGTGTTTGGCCTTTGCCAGAGCAGGCAGCAGGCTCAGCATTTATGCGGGGAAATGAAAAAAGAGAACAGGGAAAGCTTCTGGACCAGAACGACTTTCTAGAAGCGCCCTTTCCGGAAAGATGAGAAAATGTTAAACTTTGATATCCAAAACCATAAACCTCTTCGAGAGATGGTTTACGAAGAACTGAAAATGCAGATTCTTACCGGAGCCATTATTCCAGGAACAAGAATGATGGAGGTGGAACTGGCTGATGAGATGGGAGTTTCCAGAACACCTATTAGAGAAGCCATCCGCAAGCTTGAGAAGGAAGGGCTTGTAACGATTGAGCCGAGACGGGGCGCTTACGCATCTATGATTTCTACCAATGACATGGTGGCAATTCTGGAGGTGCGGCAGGACCTGGAAGGATTGGCAGCCTTCCTGGCGGCGGACAGAATGAAGCCTTCACAGCTGGAGGAGTTAAAGGAGATTTCTGAAAAATACAACGATGCGGTTGCCCGTGGGAGCATGGAGGACATGATCAGATGTGACACCAAATTCCACAGAATCATCGTAGAATCCTGCCATAATAAAATTCTTGTTCAGATGATTGAACAGCTCCAGGAGCTGGTTCTGAGATTCAGATATATTTACTACGACAACTTCAGGCGTGCCGAAAACATGCCCGAAGAACACGCAGCCATTCTGGATGCAATAGAGAGTGGCAATGCGGGAAACGCCAGACAGGCTGCCGACGTTCACATCGACAGACTGAAGGAACTGGTCATTAAGGAAGGCGTACAGCAGAGACATATTTAAGAGAACATAAAAGATGACAACATGACAGGATACTTGTCATCTTTTTTTTAAGGAGCGATCATGAGTATGAAAGAAAAGTATCTGAAACTGCAGAACGGCAGTGACATAAGAGGAGTATCCCTCACGGGAGTAAAAGGCGAGCCCCTCACCCTGAGGGAAGACGAAGCTAAAAACATTGCCATCGGGTTCATAATCTGGTTATCGGAAAAACTGGGCAAGAAACCCGAGGAGCTGGTGCTGGCAATAGGCCACGACCCCAGATGTTCGGCCCCCAGGCTGCTGGATGGTTTGATGGACGGTTTTGGCCTCTACGGATGCAAAGTCTACAATTGCGGTCTGGCTTCAACACCGGCCATGTTCATGGCAACAGTTTTTCCTGATTTTGCCTGCGACGGTAGCGTGATGATCACCGCAAGCCACCTGCCATACAACAGAAACGGTTTCAAATTCTTTACCCGCGAAGGAGGTCTGAACAAGAAAGACATAACCGCTATACTCACCTTTGCTGCGGACCCGGAACTGCAACTTTTCAAGCTGGGCAGGCCACCTATGGAAGGAAAGCAGACTCACCGTCTTGGCAAACTGGTTTTCGAAGGGATACCCGGAGATATAATGACGCCATACTGTCAGCATCTGAGAAATCTCATTACAGAAGGCGTCTGCAAAGGCATACCAGATGCCAGACCTCTGGAGGGAATGAAAATCACAGTTGACGCCGGGAACGGCGGCGGCGGATTTTTCGCAACACGGGTACTGAAACCTCTGGGGGCAGACATCAGTACAAGCCAGTTCCTGGAACCCGATGGAATGTTCGAAAATCATGCACCAAACCCTGAAGACAGGGAGGCAATGAATGCAATCTCTATGCAGGTATTGACAAAAGGCAGCGATTTGGGACTTATATTCGATACGGACGTGGACCGTTCTGCAGCGGTGGATTCCCGAGGCAGAGAAATCGCCCGCAACGGAATAGTCGCAATGGCAGCTGCACTTGTGGCAGAGAACCATCCCGGTACTACGGTTGTAACCGACAGTATAACCAGCCGTCAGCTCACCGCGTTTCTTGAAGACAGGCTTGGGCTTAGACACCTGCGGTTCAAGAGAGGTTACAGGAATGTAATCAACAAGGCTATCGAATTAAATAAAGAAGGAATCGATTGCCAGCTGGCAATAGAAACATCGGGACATGCCGCCCTTAAGGAAAATTTTTTTCTGGACGATGGTGCAT
>JAQVOT010000213.1 GCA_028702415.1 Eubacteriales bacterium | reverse complement strand
ATGCCCAAACCGGTTCTGGGTTGGAAAACACCTCTTCAGAAACGGGAGGAATTATTGCATTTTAATGATACCATTTAGTCTTTTTTGTTTTTGACTTTCTGGTCTCACATCATTTACAAAATCACACAATAGGGTCTAAGACCATATTCACATTATGTTGTCTTTTATTTATTTACATTCAGCCAGATTTTTGTGGGCTCTTGTCATCATAAGTTTGATTCTGTTAAGCTGATTTACATTAGATGCACCCGGATCAAAATCTATTGCTACGATATTAGCCTGAGGGCTGAATCTTCTCATTGCCTTCATCATTCCCTTACCGGTAACGTGATTAGGCAGACATGCAAAGGGTTGCAGGCATGCGATGTTTTCTACACCGTTTTCAATGAGTTCAACCATTTCACCTGTCAGCAGCCAACCTTCTCCGCACTGGCTTCCAAGAGAAATAACCTTTGCTGCCGAACGGGCAGTCTCACTTATTAAAGCAGGTTCATCAAATCTCTTCGAATTGCGCAGTGCCACTCTGACGGGTTTTCTTATCCTTTCAAGAATCCTGATCGCGGCTTTGTTTCCAACCATTTCAATCCATGAACCCGAAAGATGCTTGTAGTTGAATTCTTTGTTCTGCATTCCATAAAGAAAGAAGTCCATAAGATCCAGTACTACAGCCTCTCCACCCTCATCTTCAATAATACCAACTATATCATTGTTGGCAGTAGGATGGTATTTAACAAGTATTTCTCCTACAACGCCAACTTTAGGTTTTTTTATGTCAAGTATAGGCAATGCGTCAAATTCATCACAAATTGCCCTGCAGTTCTCCTTGTATTCACTCCATCTGCCGTTCCGGCAATTTTCCATGGCAATTTTATTCCACTTCTCATAAAGAGCATTGGCACTTCCCGGTGTAGCTTCATATGGACGTGTTGCATACAGTACTCTCATGAAAAGATCACCATATGCGATTGCCATCATTCCCTTCTTGATAAGAGTATAATTAAAAAGGGTAAATCCCGGATTCTTCTCAAGCCCTGCTATATTAACAGAAATAATTGGAATCTGTGGCATTTCCATGTCCGTCAGGGCTTTTCGCAGAAGAGATACATAGTTTGACGCTCTGCACTGTCCACCTGTCTGTGACATGAATATTGCGCATTTGTTAAGGTTATATTCACCTGATTTAAGAGCCGCAATAGTCTGCCCAAGGGCGACAATTGTAGGATAGCAGGCATCATTGTTTATATATTTTAGGCCTTCGTCAACAGCATGAACACTCACCGGTGGAAGCTGTTTGACATTGTACCCACATGAGTGCATCACCGCTTCGAGGATATTCCAGTGAATTGGTGACATCTGAGGCATCAGTATCGTGTAGGCTTCCTCCTTCATCTCCTTTGTGAAAAAAGCACGCTCATAAGGAGAATTATCAGGCTGGGCCTTTATATTGTTTTTTTCTCTTTCCGACATGGCAGCGGCCAGAGATCTGATTCTTATTTTTGCTGCACCGAGGTTTGATCCTTCATCAATCTTGAGAACGGTATATAGTTTATTGTTTTTGTGACATATTTCCGCAACTTCGTCAGTAGTAACAGCATCCAGACCACATCCGAATGAATTGAGCTGAATGAGCTCTATGTCATCACGAGTTCCGATAAAGGTCGCAGCTTTGTACATTCTCGTGTGGTACATCCACTGGTCGAGAACTCTGATAGGTCTTTCAAACAAACCCTTATGTGCTATGGAATCCTCTGTAAGCACAATCATCCCGAAGGAATTAATCATTTTATCTATTCCATGATTGATTTCAGGGTCAACATGATATGGCCTTCCCGCAAGAACAATTGACTTGAGTCCATTTTCTTCAGCAAATTTTAATGCATTTTCACCGGCCAGTCTCATATCCTGATGGAATTTTTCATCTTCCATACGCGCAAGCTTAACCGCCTTTGCAACTTCACTTTTTGAAACGCCTTTTTTACGCAGTATCTTTGATAATTCCTTTATCAGTCGATTGTCATTATCGTAGGGAAGAAACGGATGCATAAATTCTACATGGTTTTCCTCAATGGCCTCGTCCATGTTGTTTGCAATTACTTCAGGATATGTTGCAACAATAGGGCAGTTATAGTGATTAGGCTGTTTTTCATCCTCAACACGCTCATAGTTTATGCTTGGATAGAAAATAAACTTTTCCCCTTCTTTTATTAACCACTTGATATGCCCGTGAACAAGTTTTGCCGGATAGCATGCTGTATCCGATGGAATAGTGTCCATGCCAAGCCCATATATTGATTTTTTTGACTGAGGAGAAAGCACAACCCTGTATCCGAGTTCAGTCCAGAATGTGAACCAGAACGGGAAATTTTCGAAAATATTCAGCACTCGAGGAATACCTACAGAACCTCTTGGGGCTTCATTTTCTTCAAGAGAAACATAATCGAAAAGTCTATTGTATTTGTATTCAAAGAGATCAGGAATATCCTTGGATTTTTCTGTCTTTCCGTCACCCTTTTCACATCTGTTTCCGGTAATCAGCTTTGTACCATCTGCAAATTTATTAATAGTAAGAAGGCAGTTGTTTTCGCAGTTTCTGCATCTTGCTGTGGATGTTTCTACGTCAAATGAGTCCAGCTCTTCTCCATTAAGAAGAGTCGATTTTGTTCCTTCCACGTAGTTCTCCCTGGCGATCAAAGCGGCACCAAAAGCTCCCATCAGTCCTGAAATGTCAGGTCTGACAACTTCCTTGCCAAGAATTCTTTCAATTGATCTAAGTACTGCTTCGTTAAGGAAAGTACCCCCTTGAACAACAATCTTTTCGCCTGCGTCCTCCGGATTTCTTAGTTTTATAACCTT
>JAQVOT010000021.1 GCA_028702415.1 Eubacteriales bacterium | reverse complement strand
ATAGAGCTTTAGTGCAAAAGCTGCCGGTGCCGCGAGCATCAGTGTCAGCATGAAAACGGCGGCAATAGCCCCGGCTCTTCTGACGCCTTTCTTTGTGAATATTCTTCTCATTTCACCCACTGTCCTTTCCTCTACCTCATTGCCAGAGTCACAACACCCGTGGCACATACCCTGCCATCGATAAAAATTGTGGTATCACAGCTGACAACATCTTTTGACTCAAAAATCTCTTTTATCCCGGCTTCAATATATATCCTGTCTCCCGGAACCGCTTTTCTTCTGAAGCTTACCCTGTCTACTCCCATAAAATAAGGTGTCTTTTCCCTATACTCCTCCTTTGACAGCAGAAGAATATCCGCAGTCTGGGCCATGGCTTCAATCAGAAGTACTCCCGGCATCACAGGGTTGCCCGGAAAATGGCCTCCAAAAAAATCCAGTTCGGGGCTCAGAAACAAACTGGCTCTGATCCATCGGTCATTCATATCCGCCACTTCATCAACCATCAGAAATGGCTCCCTGTGAGGCAGAATTTTTTTAACCTCTTCTTTACTAAGATTCCTCATTCGTTAACCTCGCTTCAGCTTTGCCCATATTATACCACAGAAAAAGATGTCAACATGACAGAAACCTATCATCTTTTTAGCGGCAGTGACGTTCCTTGGCACGGTTAATGTGGATTTCCATTGCCAGGGCACCCTCCCTGGCATTCTTATCCGTAAAAGCCTTGAATATCGCCCGGTGTTCCTGAAGTACTGTTGAAAGATAATTGTCCTCATAAACCCTTTCAGGGTCCTTGTATTTGAGGTAATTCTGATACACGGAAAGCTGTTTCTGAAGTATTCTGTTGTGGGAAGCCTCATATATGGCCTGATGGAAACTGCTGTTGATCACCTGCATCTTTTCGATGTCATTTCTCATCGTATAGAATTCCATGAATTCGAAGATTTCCTCGAGTCGCTCCATTTCCTCTTCTGTAATCCTATCAATTGCCCACTCCACCGCCTGAACCTCATAGGCTTTTCTCATTTCAAACAGATCATTATAATCCTGATCAGACATCCCGATTACGAAGGAACCCCTGTTCAGAATATTCTCCACAAGACCGTCAGCCTCCAGCTGTCTTAAGGCTTCTCTGAGGGGAGTTCTGCTAACTTCATATTCCCTGCAGAGATCCTGCTCAGTCAGCTTCTGTCCCGGTTTGAATTTTCCGGTCAGTATATCCCGCTGCAACTTCGCCAAAAGGCTGGTGGAAATAGGAGCATTACTTATTTCTGTTTCATCTGTAAACTTGTATAACATATCAACTACAATCTTTCCAGCACAAATGCTTTGAATTCCTCTGCTGTGTTGCCGGTTCCATCTCCCGGCATGTTAAGATCCTCCGCAGCCTGGTCCAATACTTTTTCCAGTCTGTCCGCTTTATTACTGAAGCCGGACCCCATGTGTCTGAGCATCATAATCGCTGCTCTGCAAAGGCTGGCAGGATTTGCATACTCTCCTATACCCTCTTCAATCATTCTCGGTGCGCTGCCATGAATTGCCTCAAACATAGCATATCTGTTTCCGATGTTGGCACTTCCTGCGGTGCCCACGCCTCCCTGCATCTGAGCCGCTTCATCGGTTATAATATCTCCATAAAGGTTAGGCAGGATAAACACCTCAAAGCCCGAATTGATCTTATCGTCGATCAGGTTTGCAGCCATGATATCCACGTACCAGTCATCAACCTTGATTTCCTGATACTCTTCTGCCACCTGCAGACATATGCTCAAGAATCTGCCATCGGTTTTTTTCATGATATTCGCCTTTGTTACGATACTGACATTTTTCTTGCCGTTGGCTCTGGCATACTCGAAGGCAGCTCTGGCCAGACGTTCCGTTCCCTGTCTGGTGGTGACCTTGAAATCGATGCTCATATCCTCTGAAATATCGACACCCCTGCTTCCCAGGGCATACTCACCTTCTGTGTTCTCTCTATAGAAAATCCAGTCTATATCCTTTTCCGGAATCTTCACTGGCCTCACATTGGCAAAGAGATCCAGTTCACGTCTCAATGTCACGTTAGCACTTTCGAGATTCGGCCTGCCGTCCCCCCTCCCCGGAGTTGTTGTCGGTCCCTTAAGCAAGAGATCACACTGCTTTATTGCCGCAAGCACATCTCCCGGAACAGTCTCCATTTTCTCAATGCGGTTCTCAATGGTAAGCCCCTGGATTTTTCTCAGTTCCAGCCTGCCCGTCTCTATCTCCTCTGCAAGAAGTTTCTTCAGAATTGCTCGGGCAGATTCCATAATTACCGGCCCGATTCCATCGCCATCGATCATTCCTATTATTATTTTTTCTTTTGATGCGAAATCAGTGGCACCTGTGTCTTCCTTCATTCGCTCTACCCTGTCCAGCTGCTCCTTCACTATTTTAGCGAAGTCTTCCATATAACTCATGCCTACCTCCTGTTGTAGTTTATCAGGCATCCCGCCTTGACGATCTCCTTCTCCTCATCGGTCATCTCAGAGATGTACAGTTTGATCTCATTTACTGCAGCGGCCCCTATACCGCCCTTGGCATCTGAACCTTTGCCTTCATCACCGGCCATGGGGATTACATAAGCCCTGATGCCCTTCATGTCCCCATCGAGGGCATTTTTTATTCCCGGAACATATATGAAATCGCCTACTTCAAATTCAGGGGCGGCCTCCATCTGGAAAGGCAGCATGCCCCAGTTGATTACATTTGATCGATACCTCTTGGTAGCATATTCTCTGGATATATTGGCAAGTCCCCCCAGAACTCTCTGGCAACTTGCAGCCTGCTCACGGGCAGACCCGTCTCCCGGCTTCACGCAGTATATCATGCTGCCGGTTTCGATATCATCAGCACCCACCTCAGGAGTGATCTCTTCAATTACCCCGAGAACATACTCAAGGTCGGCAGCAACAAGAGCCTTGACTGCTTTTGCACGGCCCACATATTCCGGATCACGTCTTGAGAGGGTAAACTCCGCCAGCCCCAGAGGATTGGATCTGTATGCGGAGGTTTCTCCTGATGGAATAAGCTCGTCAGTGGTGGTTACAGGGTCCATTATCTTGGAGCACACCTTTAGCAGAACGTTGTCCTTCAGGGGCTGCAACTGTGGCCAATCCCTGATATTCGGCCCGTAAATCAGTTCTGCATCTCTGTCCGCCCTGCCGAATCCTTGATAGACCCTTGTTCTGTAGGAGGAATCGTCAAAGGTATACTCGGGCACCTTGTATTCATATTCATGATCCGCCCTTTCCTCTGCGAAATCCGTGGCGCTCGTGAGGACCCCTCCTCTAGCTGCCGTTGCGGCAATCGAGCGTGCGTCCATCAGCGCGACAGCGGCCAGCTGGCCTGCACCCGGTTTGCTCCCTTCCCTGTTCGGGAAGTTCCTGGTGGTATGTCTGATGGAAAAAGCGTTATTTGCCGGAGTATCCCCCGCTCCGAAGCACGGTCCGCAGAAGGCAGTTTTAACTGCCGCACCCGCTGCCATCAGATTCGTAATAGTTCCGCTCTTAACCAGCTCCATAAATACCGGCTGGGATGACGGATAAACCGAAAGGGTAAATTCTTCATTACCACAGCTGGCGTTCTCGAGAATATCCGCTGCCTCGCAGATGCTGGAATATGTGCCTGCCGCACAGCCGGCAATTATTCCCTGCTGAACCTGCACCTGTACTTCCCCACCGGCGCCGGCTCTAACCTTGTCCACCAGACTGAAATTAAGGTCCGGATTATCCTGAATAATGGCAGCCGACTTCTCTATTTCTCTCAGAATATCCGCCGGAGTTTTCAAAAACTCTTCTATTTCATATGTATTGCTCGGGTGGAATGGCAAAGCAATCATGGGCCTGATCTTGCTCAAGTCCACATATATCATTCCATCATAATAGGCCACCTCAGCAGGGTTCAGTTCTTTGTAATCCCCACCTCTGCCGTGTATCGTGAGATATTTCTTTGTATCTTCATCGGTTCTCCAAATTGATGAAAGGCAAGTTGTCTCGGTAGTCATAACATCAATACCGTTTCTGAAATCCGTTTCCATTCCGGAGACTCCCGGCCCTACGAATTCCATGACCATGTTTTTAACATAGCCGCTTTCGAAGACCGCCCCTATAATTGCCAGCGCAATATCCTGGGGGCCAACTCCCGGAACAGGTTTGCCATCGAGATAGACTCCCACAACACCCGGATATGATACGTCGTAGGTATCCCCCAGAAGCTGCTTAACCAGTTCACCTCCGCCCTCGCCAATGGCCATGGTTCCCAGGGCCCCGTATCTGGTATGGGAATCGGAACCGATTATCATCCTTCCGCATCCTGCCTGCATCTCACGCATGTACTGGTGAATAACTGCAATATGAGGTGGTACATAAATGCCTCCATACTTTCTGGCTGCCGACAAACCAAACACGTGATCATCTTCGTTGATGGTTCCTCCCACAGCGCAAAGGCTGTTATGGCAGTTGGTCAGCACATATGGAATCGGGAACTCCTCCATCCCCGATGCTTTGGCAGTCTGAATAATTCCTACAAATGTAATATCATGAGAAGCCATGGCATCAAATTTTATTCTCAGATTGTCCATGTTCCCGGAAGTATTGTGAGATTTAAGAATTCCGTAAGCAATAGTGCCCTTCCTGGCCTGCTCCCGGTCAAGCTTTTCCGGTTTTGCATCCGCCTCCCTCACAATCTCATTTCCACCTATCAGAAATGCGCCTCCCTCATATAACTTAATCATGTTCTTCTCCTATTCCTTATATCCCGGAAATCGGCAATTTGCAGCCATATTTCCCAATTAAAAAGCGAAATTGTACTTAAATTGTATTTTCGTATACAATTATACAATCTCGCTTACTTTCTGTCAAAACTATCCGGCAGCCTAGAACTTCTCCTTAAGGGTCACTGTCATTCTCATGAGACTGCGAAATATCCCGATTACAGCACCCATTACCAGAAGGCCCATTGCGATGGCACCTGCCATGAGCAATGTCTGCAGGCCTACTGTTCCCATTTCGGTCAGATCGTTGTTCAACAGAGCTTCCATGGTGTAAAAAATCTTTGATCCCGGAACCAGACACAATATGCCCGGAATCTCGAAGATCGTGGTGGCATCCTTGAATATTGTAGCCGCAATGAAACTGAAGAGACCCACAATGCAGGCCGCAAGGAAACATCCCACGACCGGTGATCCCAGATAATGATCGGATACAAGATATGTGATCCATCCAAAAGCTCCAACAACTATGCAGGCAGGAATTTTTTTGACAGGCACACGGAAAATAATAGTAAAGCCCAGGGTGGCGAACAGCGCCAGGAGGAATTGTGGTAATAATGTCATCATAAGGTTATCCCTCCCATCATGGTCCAGAGTTTAATCACTACACCGGCACCTGCAGCAAGGGAAACACCGATAAGCGCCGCTTCTGTCATTCGCGCAAGTCCGGAAAGCATGTCTCCCGAAAGAAAGTCCCTAATCGAATTGGTGATGGCAACACCGGGAACGAAGAGCATTATGCAGCCTGTGATTGCCGGTACATACAGGGCCCCTTCAATGGATGCTGCCGCCAAGAGCGCACAGAATGACGCCAGGGCCGTACAGACGAATCCTTTGATAAAGAAATTGATTTCCAATTTCTCCAGAAATCTGGACAGAGTATAGCAGAGCATTCCGACTGCGAATGCCACTCCGAATTCTATAACCGTTCCTCCGAATATAACGCTGAAGCAGGATGTTACTACCCCGGCTCCCAGCAATCTTACTGCAAAGGGATATGGCCTTTTCGCTTCAATCTCATCCAGAAGCTTCATCCCCTCTTCTACTGTCATATCTGTTGTGGTGAACTCTCTGGAAAACTGATTGACCTTTGATATCTTCGACAGATCCGTTGCGCTGGATCTGATCCTCTTGATATAGGTTACCGTATCATCACTGCCATAGCTGTCAATTGAAACGAAAATTCCTGTTGGCGTTGCGAAAACATTTACATATTCGATTCCACAGGCTTTGCAGATTCGTTCGATGGTGTCCTCAACACGGTATATTTCGGCACCGCTTTTCATCATTATTTTTCCCGCTCTTATGGCGAGAATGAGTATATCTTTCCTTCTTTTCTGTTCCATTAATAATCCCCCTTAATGTACAGATGAGCATACTGTCCACCTGCAGCCATAAGTTCTTCATGGGTTCCTTCTTCTTTTATTATCCCCTCGTCAATGAGAACAATCCGATCCGCACCACGGATCGTTGAAAGGCGATGGGCTATTATTATCGTTGTCCTTCCCTCTGCCAGTTTGTCAAATGCGCTCTGAATGCGTGCTTCGGTTATTGTATCCAGCGCCGAAGTAGCCTCATCCAGAATCAGTATAGGTGGATTCTTCAGGAATATCCGTGCAATGGATACTCTCTGCTTCTGTCCCCCGGATAGCATCACTCCCCGCTCTCCCGCATATGAATTGAAGCCATTAGGCATAGCTATTATATCATCATATATTTCTGCCTTGCGGGCCGCTTCATATACTTCTTCATCTGTGGCATCAGGTCTGCCGTAACGGATATTCTCCGCCAGAGTATCGGGGAATAGGAAGACATCCTGTTGCACGATACCGATATTTTTTCTCAAGAACCTTAGATTCATGTCCCGAATATCTACGCCACCGATTCTGATGGTGCCTTCATCCACATCATAAAATCTTGGAATCAGCTGACACAAGGTGGTCTTACCTCCACCGGAAGGTCCCACTACCGCCACTGTTTCCCCTTCATTGATATGCAAAGTCAGGCCGTCAATAACATCAATCGTATCCTCCTCATAGGCAAAGGAAATATTCTCCATGTGGATATCCGGAACGATATTTGATGAGTTTTGGAATGAGTTTTGGGGACGTGTACCAAGACTCATCGATGAGTCTTGGTACACGTCCCCAAAACTCATTCCAAAACTCATCCCAAGCTCATTTATCGAGCCTTCCTCCGGGCTGGTGATTGATGGCTGCATGCGCATTATTTCTATAAAGCGCGTCAGGCCTGCCCAACCGTTCATGAATGTTTCCATGAAGTTGGCCATCTTTCTGATGGGTGTGATAAACGTTGCTATATATAAATAGAATGTAATAAGGTCAACATAATTCATGCTGTCCTTCATAATCAGCCACCCGCCAAATGCCATTACGGCAACAGGCATTATGCACATGAAAAATTCAAGAGAAGCACTGAACAGACCAAAGGCCTTGTAGTTTTCACACTTTGAGTTCTTGAAGTTCTCGTTTGCCGCTTCGAATTTAGCGAAGTCTTCCTCTTCGTTTGCAAAAGCCTTGCTGGTTCTGATACCGGAAATACCGGATTCAACTTCTCCATTGATCTCAGCCAGGCGTTCCTTCACCCTGCGAGAGGTCCTCACCATCCGCCTTCGGTTCAGCATTATGATGAACAGTGCTACCGGAATGATGATGAGAATCACCAATGCCAGCTGCCACTGTATCGTGAGCATTATAATGATGGATCCCAGGATAGTCACCGCTGCTATGAACAGGTCCTCCGGTCCGTGGTGAGACATTTCCGTTATCTCAAACAGGTCTCCTGTAATTCTGGACAGCAGTTGCCCTGTGCGGCTTCTGTTAAAAAAGCCGAAGTCCAGGTTTTGCATGTGGGCGAAAAGGTCCGCTCTGAGATCTGCTTCCACCCTGACGCCGAACATGTGTCCCCAGTAGGTAATGATGTAATTCAAAACTGACCTCAGCAGGAAAGCTATTGCCACTATTACCATAACCTGAAAGAAGGTGGCGTATTCCTTCCCGGGAAGCATATCGTACATGGCCTGACGAGCCACCAGCGGAAACGCCAGATCTATAAGTGATGCCATCAGTGCACAACTTAAATCCAGAACAAAAAGCCTTCGGTGTGGCCTGAAGTAACTTATAAATGTTTTTAGTATGGGCTGGCTGTAATCTTTCATGCCTACATCTTATCACAGCCTCAGATAGCAGTTCAATTTATAATGTTAATATGGTATAATAACGTGTCAATTTGTTGATATTTGGATGAAGATATTTTCAGAAAGGTATCGCTTTAATGGGAGCTGTAGATGTTATTCTGGCATTGGCTAAAGTTTTCATAATGATTCTCCCCGGCTTTATTCTCACCAGGCTGGATCTGCTGAAACCGCCCCATACCGAAGGAATATCAAACATAATAACAAACCTTACATACCCTTTCATGGTGATCAACGCCATGCAGATGGAATTTTCATTGGCTATTCTCAACAACTGCAAATACGTTGTGCTGATTTTCACTGCTGTGGTTCTCGTTGCGATGCTCATTTCAAAGTTGCTCACCAGCATCATTAAAATACCTGTTTCCCAGAGCGGAATCATGGCATTCATGATGGTGTTCGGCAGTACGGGATTTCTGGGGCTGCCTGTCCTTGACGGGCTCTATGGCAAGGAGGCTGTTTTCTATGGTGCTCTGGCAGACTCATCATTTAATATTCTGATGTTCACCATAGGTATAATTCTGATCAAGCAGGCTGCCGCCGGCGAAAACAAGCTGGGGGCACTGGAAACCATAAAGGGTCTGCTTAATCCCTGTTTCATCGGGGCACTTATAGGACTGGCATTATACGTATGCAAAATCAGCCTTCCTGATGTTATCGGAGGTCCGGTTGAAACAATAGGGGCCGCAACCAGTCCTCTCGCCATGATGGTAGTAGGTTCCCACCTTGCCAGGGTTGGATTCAAAGATATGTTCCTCTGCAAAACTGCCTACCTTGTTTGTCTTCTGAAACTTCTGGTGAATCCTGCCATCGCTCTGATTGGAGTAATGCTTATCATTGGCAGCGGCACTTTGTTTGGAACAGTTATTGTAATAGAAGCAGCTATGCCTTGCGCATTGCTGTCAGTAATATTAAGCGAACGTTACAAGGCAGACGTTGAGTTCGCCACGAAAGGCACCATGCTCACCACTTTCCTCTGCCTCATCACAATTCCTTTAGTTGCTATTACACTACAACATATATAAACAATGGATTATTCATACGAGGAAATAATATCATATGTCGGACTGTACTTCACCACCGGCGTGAGGTGGGTCTGCATGGGACTGGCGGTGCTGGTTTTGCTCCACCAGATTTTTGCCTTGCTGAAAATGCGTAATCCTTCAGAAATCTGGGCTTATCTTCACTGCCCGGACGGAAGCACCGTGCCTCTGACTCACTGGGAAAACCTTGTGGGAAGACACAGAGGCTGTGACATTATTCTTAATCTGAAAAGCGTATCCCGAAGCCACGGTACTCTCATAAGAGACTCCGCCGGTATCTGGGAATATAACGACCTGAATTCCAAAAACGGCTCATTTATCAACAGCATGAAGGTTACTGAACCTACAGTTATGAGAAGCGGAGACGTGCTGACCATTGGCGGCTGTGATTTCCAGCTGTATCCTCTGAGCCTCAAGGAAAGAATGGAGCACATTGAAAAGCGCAAGAGAAACACGAGAAGAACTCGTCCTTGGCTTTCAATGCTGGCGATCACAGTATTTCAGATTCTCACAGTAATACAGTTTAAAATTTCATTGGGAGAGGATTTTCCTTCTCAGCTTCCGGTTGCTTTTGCACTTTTGTGCGTTCTGATGTGGGTGTATGTCCTTGCCCTCAGCATGATGAAAAGGAATGGTTTTGAAGTTGAAATAATCGCCTTCTTCCTTTCCACTTTGAGTCTGGCCTTAACTACCTCCGCTTACCCTGATTCTGTACTCAAGCAGTCAATCTGTGTTGTACTGGGTGTGATTTTCTTCTTTGCGATGTGCTGGCTTCTCAGAGACCTTAACAGAGCCAAGAAACTCATTTATATATTCATGGCTGCCAGCATGGTTTTGCTGATTCTAAACCTGCTTATCGGTACAGCTAAATTCGGATCAATGAACTGGATACAGATCGGCGGTTTCTCATTCCAGCCTTCTGAACTGGTAAAAATAGCGTTTATCTTCGTTGGAGCAGCATCACTTGATGAACTTCAGCAAAGGCGTAATATGCTGATATTCATGGGTTTTTCCGCCTTCTGTCTTGGCTGTCTGGCCGTTATGGGTGACTTCGGAACTGCCATTGTTTTCTTCGCAACATTCCTGGTTATTTCATTCCTGCGTTCAGGAGATTTCACCAAGCTGTTCCTGGTTATTGGCGGTGCAGCTCTGATGGGACTTATGGTTCTAAGATTCAAACCATATGTGGCAGACCGATTTGAAATATGGAGACACGTTTGGGATGATCCTACCGGTGCCGGCTATCAGCAGGTTCAGACAATGACCTCCATCGCCAGTGGAGGACTCCCGGGCCTTGGAGCCGGTGAAGGAAACCTGTCGGATGTGGGTGCAGCAAGCACCGACCTGGTATTTGGGATGCTGTCCGAAGAATGGGGTCTGGTAATAGCCATCCTGGCGGTCCTGTGCATCGTTACCATGGGAGTATTCGCTTACCGCTCAATTATAGCGGGCCGTTCAACATATTATTGCATCGCAGCATGTGCGGCAACATCCATGTTCATGTTCCAGACGATTCTGAACGTTTTCGGTTCAATTGACCTGCTGCCTCTCACCGGGGTAACATTCCCATTTGTTTCATCAGGCGGCACAAGCATGATCGCATCCTGGGGCATGCTGGCATTTCTGAAGGCAGCTGACACTCGTCAGAACGCCAGCATCGCGGTGCGCAGCAAGGAGTTTATTTCTGAAGACGACATCTATACCGAGTCCATGTCCTCTGCAGAGTATGAAGAGGCACGTCAGTTCTTCAAGGAACTTGAACAGGATGGTTTCAATGACGATTTCCTTACTGACCAGCACCCACATAAGTCCCAACCGGAAGACTATGCACAACCTGAACCATACCTTGTACCTGGCCCGGATCTCTATGTTAAACCTGAACCTAAGCCGGTTGTTAAGCCAAAGGCAGTTAAATACAAAGAAGTAAGTGATGATGATTTCTTCGGGAAGCTAAATCCCGACATAGGATCAAAATCTGAACCCACAAAAGTTGACGAGGGCCCTGTAACTCTGGATGATATTTTTGGAGATGACGGGATATTTGGAGGCCATAAGAAATGAAGAAAGTAGAAAAACGAGCGATAATGTGCCTCCTGTTAGGTCTGGTTTTGCTTGCCGGAATATGTTTCTTCGTTTATGAAGACTGGAACGATGGTGGCAAATGGGTGGTTTATGAAGGTAACCGTGATGTTTACGCAGATGGTGACCTGGCAAAAGGCGGCCTTTATGACGTGAATGGCGATCTTCTTATGAGGAACAGTTCTTATGGCATGCAGTTTAACGATGATGCAAGCAAACGTGCAGCCTGCATGCATATCACCGGAGATAAGGACAATAATGTCTCCACCGGAGCAAACCGGGTTTTCCTGGACAGAATGATAGGTTACGATTTCATAAACGGAATTTACACTCTGAATAACGAGGGTGAAAATGTCAACCTGACAATAGACGCGGATGTATGTGCTA
>JAQVOT010000020.1 GCA_028702415.1 Eubacteriales bacterium | reverse complement strand
GGCTTTGGATATTACTGGCAGCGGTTCTCATCGGGCTTTCCCGAACGGCCATAAGCGGATTCGGGATGCTTGCCGTGCCGGTACTCGCGACGATATTCGGAGGTAAAGAATCAACAGGGATAATTCTCCCAATGCTCATAACAGCGGATATTTTCGCCATAACATACTTCCATAAGAAAGCTGACAGAAAGACTTTCTCCCATTTACTCCCATGGGCATTCGGCGGGCTGGCCATAGGTATGATCGTAGGGAATGCTATAAATGACAGGCAGTTCCAGATCATAATAGGTTCGATCGTGCTTGTGTGCGTATTGATCCTGGTTCTGGCCGAAATAAAGGGAAACGGTCTCAAAATACCGGATAACATGCTGGTTTACGCGCTGATCGGCACCACAGTCGGATTCGCATCGATGGTCGGAAACTCCGCAGGCCCGATCTTCTGGATATATCTTGTTGCCAGGTCAATGAAAAAGACCGAGTTCATGGGAACTTCGGCCATGTTTTTCTTCATAATGAATGTCACAAAACTTCCGCTTCAGATATTCGTATGGGACAATATCAGACTCAATACTCTCGTGCCCGCACTTATTATGATACCAGTGATCATCGGAGCGGCATTCGCCGGGACCTTAGTGATCAGAAAAATAAATGAAAAGGTCTTCAAATACATTGTCATTGCGATGATACTGGCAGCGGCGGTGAGGTTGCTTGTATGAACTGAAAGCCCGTGGGTGTTAGCAGATCTACTTGTTCAATGCTTGTCCTACTGCTCCGCCCGGATGGATCAAACCAAACTGCTCCAAAGTGTAATCTGTCTCTTCGATAAGTGCTGCGAGCAACGCGTCGAAAATCGCGATCGTAGCAATAAAACTCGATGTAGCCATGATATTCAGTTTATCGCTTTCTCTGTCGATCTTCATTTTGATCACGATGTCAGATTTCCTTGCCAAAGGTGAATCGAGTTTCTCAGTGACACAAATGATTTTAGCGTTCTTCTTAACGCATACATCGATTATAGGGAATAACTCTGATGTCGCTCCGCCGCGAGATACGAAAATCACTGCATCACCTTCTTGTACACATCCCAGTCCTCCGTGAATGGCCTCTGAAGGCAATAAGAACTGAGCCGGGCGTTCGATGCAGCAAAGCGAATGCGCGAATTTCTTCGCTGCTATTCCTGAAGAACCGCTGGCACAGGTTATTATTCTGCTTGCCTTTGTTAATGTGTCTACTGCAGAAGTAAAAGTGTTTCTGTCAAGGTATTCAGCAACTGATTTAACAGCGTCCGCTTCGATGTTTATGGATCTCATCGCCTGGTCGTATGATGATTGTTTCATATGTGCCTCCGTATGTTGATGATCGTTCAAATCAAATGCTAACATATCATTGCGTCAAAAGCAATATGAAAGAATATCGTAAATATTAACCTAATAATATTAACACTGTATTATTTTCACACCTTTATCCTGGATCTCGTTGATCTTTCCAACCAAAGGTATCTTGTTGGTGATCCAGGTGTCGATTTCGGAAATATCACAAATATTGTAAAAACTTTCATGACCAAATTTAGAAGCGTCCGCAACGATTATTTTATGCGCCGATCTTTCGATCATCAATCTGCATACTTCTGCTTCCTGTGCGTGGTAAGTAGTCAGACCGGAAGTACTGCATATACCATCAACTGAAATTATGCACTTATCGGATTTGTACTTGCGCAAGGAGTTCACAGCTTCGCTGCCGTATGTGAACGAGTATTGTGGATTGATCTCTCCTCCGAGAAGTATCACCCTGAAAGATGGGTAGTCTCCTAGTTCCGTTGCAACAGCTATTGAATTAGTCAGGATGCTTAGGTTCTTCCTTTTCTTAAGTTCTACAGATGTAAAGTAAGCGGTAGTTCCGGAGTTTATCATCAGTGTTTCACCGTCATTGATCAGATCCGCTGCTGCGGCAGCGATCGCTTGCTTATATGCTGCGTGCTTGCTCTTGCGCTGCTGGTAGTCCAGGTTGTAATAATTTTTCATTGTCTGGACCGCCCCGCCTGAAACTCTCTCAAGTTGTCCGGATTTCTCTAAAATGGCTAAATCGTTACGGATGGTTACTTCTGATACGGCAAAAAGAGAACTTAGTTCATCTACACGGACTTTTCCTTCACTCATTAAAATATCCAGTATTTTTCCTCTTCGGATATCGATTCTCAGACCTTCTGCAGACATAGGTACCTCTAATGAATTAGTCTTGAAGTCAGTTTAACACATGGACTTATCCTTTTCAAACGAAGCTGTTGTATTGCCTAAAACGAAAGATATATGAAAGATAATATTAAATATTGATTGCGCTTATCTTTGTATTGAAGTATAATGTGCAAAGGACAGAAAACAAAGTTCAGACAGGGAGTATGTATAATATGCGTAAAGACAGGAAAATCAAAGCACCTTTTTTTGAGATCGGCCCTAAGGCTTATTTGTATGGGGATGATGTTCTGGAATTAGCTAAGATAGCTGACGCAGCATCTGCGAAGTATGATGTGGATATCATTTTTACTACACCTTTTACACAGATAAGAAGAGTTTCAGAAAATACAGAGAATATCTTTGTTTTCGCTCCGCATATGGATCCTATAAAACCGGGTAAAGGGTTGGCTGATATTTTGCCAGAGGAGATAGCGTCTTGTGGTGCTTCAGGTGTTATGCTGAATCATAGCGAGAGAGCAGTAACATATACGGTTTTGAAGAAGACGATCGTAAGGGCGAAAGAAGTCGGTCTTCTTACGATAGTATGTGCTGATTCGATAGACGAGATCAAGGCTACCGCTTTGCTGAAGCCGGACATCATAGTTGCTGAGCCTGTTGAGCTGATAGGGACAGGGGTAAAAAGTGAGAAAGGATATGTGATGGCATCGATAGACGCTGTTAAAGCTATCGATCCGGAGATCCTGGTCCTTCAGGGAGCAGGGATCAAGTCGTATGACGATGTATATAAGACGATATTTTTAGGGGCAGAAGCTACCGGATCATCAAGCGGTGTTGCAACAGCTGCGGATAAAGCTGCGATAGTCGATGACATGATACGGGCTGTAAGAGAAGCCTGGGATGCGAGAAATAAATAAACAATAGAAATCGAGGAGGAGACAACAAATGGAATTCAAAGTTTTTCAGAAGGAATTGGAACTGCAGTCAAGAGGCTGGATACCGACTTTTCATGATGTATCGAAGGAGATCATGGAGATAGTAAAGGCTTCAGGGATAAAGAACGGCACCTGCTGCATCGCTTCACATCATACGACATGTTCGGTAATGATCCAGGAATGCTCACATGACATCGATTCATTCGATCTCGAATATCTGCAGCACGATCTGCTGGATATCATGAGGAAGATGATCCCGGATTTTGCAGAAGAACATCAGTACCGTCATCCCGGACCGATCCATGCTCAGTTCGGCAGATACGTTAATGAACCGGGTGATTTCACCAGCATGAATACCGACGGACATCTGCGTTCTGTTTTTTTCGGCAGAAGTGAGACTATGACGATCAAAGGCGGGATCCTTGACGGCGGCGAATTTGCTCACATCTATTTTATCGACTGGGATCATGTGCGAGCAAGGCATCGTCAGTTAAATGTAACCGTGATGGGTACCACGGACGATATCGGTGACAGGAAATGGAATAATGGGGAAGTTATTAATACTCTCAGAAAATATACTGACGAAGAGAAAGCATTTGATGTGCACTACACTTTGCAGCAGGAAAGGTAAAAATATCATCTTTTATAATTCGATATAGGCCAACCGAAATGTAATTTTAGGTTGGCTATGTTTTATGGCCTTCTACAAAAATTCTTATACAATGAATAAACTTCAGCATTTACCCATTAACTTTTTTAACGCTTTTACGTTTAGTAAGTACGGGAGGATAAATAACCTTCTGAGTTTTCTTTTGAGGTTCATTTATTCTTGAAATAAGCAGTTGCGCTGCTGAGAATCCCATTTCTACAGGATCATAATCAATAGTTGTTAATTTAATTTTACCGTTAATGGCACTTAATGTGTTATCGCTGCAAGTGATGCTGAAATCCTCCGGAATAGATATATCATTCTCAAAAAGAGTATCTACTAGTCCCGTGGCCATTATGTCATTTGCGCAATATACTGCTGTAAATCTTTCGGTATCATCCATTTGACATATTTTGCTTCCATACTGCAAACCACTCTCATATCTCAAATCACCAAAATAAATGCTCTTATGCAATACCGGTAAGTTGTTCTGCTGCATTGCGCTCATATAACCGCGCATGCGATCTTGACAAGTTGTGGAATTCTCAGGACCACCCAAATATGCAATCTTTTTATGACCATTCTCAATAAGATATTCAGTTCCAATGAAGCCGCTTCTGAAATTGTCAATGCTGACTATGTCAGTGTCTATTGAATGCAAATACCTGTTAACCATTACCAATGGACATTTAATAATTTTCAATGCATTGACAAGTCCGGGAGTTTCGATAGCATTAAGCATAATTACTCCGGAAAATCGGTTTCTGTCAGCAAATCTAAGATAGTCCTCTTCCTTTGCTGCTGAATAATCAGTATTAGCTATAAACACCTTATATCCTTCCTTCTCAGTCATTTGTGAAATACCTTTTATATGAGAAGTATATACATAACTGGTTACATCCCCTGTTATCACTAAAATGATTTTTGTTAATTCAGAGGGTATAGATCTACGCCGAACCGAATATTGGTAGTTGTTTGCAACTAATGCATTTTCAACTAACAGTTTTGTTTCTTTCTTTACACAGCTCTTATTTGTTAGAACACGGGAAATAGTTGCTGTGGATACACCAATTTCTTTAGATATGTCTGAAAGGGTTTTCTTTGCCATTTGCTTGCTCCACTTTGTGATTTTCATGAAACCTGAATCGTTATCTTCACAATCTACATAATGAAATTACATAATCGAATTTTGTTTTTCCGATAATACGCTAAAAGTTCAATATCGCATTATATTACTAAAAAATATTGTAATTTGCTAATTATTTGAATGATTTGTACTTATAATGCAAAATAATTCTATCACCATTCTTTGAATTGTTATATTGATATATTACATAAATAATTAATGTAATTACATATTTTATTTATGTAATATCGTTGACTTTCTCAGAACGCGAACATATACTTAAGTTACAAAGATTAAGCATTATTTTATGGTGGTTCTATGCAAAATTATTTAACATGGCTTTCCCGAGAAACTGAAACGAAATGGTGGAACGATTCAGCAATACCTGTGGAAATTGATACTGCAATTTCTATGGGTGCATTAGGGGTTACAACAAATCCTGTTCTGATATTTAAGTCTTTGCAGGAATGTCCTGATTATTGGAGACCTATAATAACCGATTTTGATGATGATATTGAAATATCTGATCGAGCTGAAGAGCTGCTCAGAATTGTAACAACTCATGTTGCTCTCAAGATTCATGATATTTATTTAAGAACAGAAGGACAACATGGGTATGCATTTGGACAATTGAATCCTATTCTAGCTTGCGATAGGCAAGCAATGCTCAAGCAGGGATTGCGAGTAGCATCATGGGCAGAAAATATTGCAGTGAAGATTCCTACAACAAGAGCATCGATTTATGTTATTGAAGAATTATCTGCTCGAGGAATAGCATTATGTACAAGCCTGAATTTTTCTGTTTCACAGGCAATAGCAGCAGCTGAAGCATACCAGAGAGGTGTTCAGCGCGCCAGAGAAAACGGGATCTCAGTTAAGCCTTGTTTTGTGGTGCAGCAGGGAGGCAGGCTTGAGGATTATATCCGGGATGTTAGTTTTGACCTTGAACTTGGGATTCCGGAAAACATAATTTCAAAGGCTGGAAATATTCTAACTAAGAAAACTTACAGTATTTTTCGAAAAAGAGGTTATGAGGCTATAATAGCGCCTGCTGGGTTGAGAGGTATTCATCATCTTTCTGAACTTGCAGGCGGTAAATTTGTTTTTTCTCTTCAACCAAGAATCCAAAGAATGGTTCTTGAAGCGAAACTTCCGCTCATTGAAAGAATTGATGAACCCGTTAATGAGGAAACTATAAGTGAATTATGCAAAATAAGAGAGTTTAGGAAGGCATACTACGAGGAAGAACTACCTGATACAGAATTTATGGCATTTGGAGTTATGCAGAAAACATTATCACAATTTATGGAGACAGGTTGGGCTATGCTTGAAACATTTGGATCTAATACAACTACACAAAGATGGAGTTGACAATATTTTGTTTATTTGAAGGAGAAATGTCATGAGTGAAAAAATCAGATTAAGACCTTTTATCAATGGTGAGTATTTCGAATCTTCAGCTATTAAATACATGGATATTTATGATCCTAGTAAAGGTCAAGTAATAGCAGAGACTCCTTGCTGTACAGAGGCTGAAGTAGAGCTGGCTGTTGCTTCTGCTAAAGCCGCATATCCGGATTGGTCAGCAATTCCACCACATAAGCGTGCTCAGTTCATGTTTAAACTCCGCAATCTGATTGAAGAAAATTTTGATGATCTTGTGATGACTCTGGCAAAAGAAAACGGTAAGAACTGGTCAGAGGCAGCCGGTGATGTTTTAAAAGCCAAAGAATTGACGGAGTTTGCTTGTGGTATACCGACTCTGTTGATGGGTGAGAGTCTTATGAATGCATCAAAGGGCTTTGATTCAAATTTATACAGGGAGTCTATGGGTGTTTTTGCAGGTATTGCACCGTGGAATTTTCCGGCAATGATCCCGATGGGCTGGATGGCTCCGATCGCCATAGCTTGTGGTAATACTTTTATTTTAAAAGCTGCAAGTTCTACACCGATGACCTCGCTGAAGATGGCAGAACTATATAAGAAAGCAGGATTTCCTAAAGGTGTTATAAACGTTGTTACTTGTTCACGGAAAGAAGCAGAGATACTTTTAACTCATAAGGATATAAAAGGCATTACATTTGTTGGGTCAACATCAGTAGGAAAACATATTTATTCCACCGCTGCATCATATGGCAAGAGAGTACAGGCTCTTTGCGAAGCTAAAAACCATGCTTTAATTCTGAGAGATGCTCCCGTTACACGTACAGCAGCTGCGATCATCAACTCATCTTTTGGATGTGCAGGAGAACGTTGCATGGCTTTGCCGGTAATTGTTGCAGAAGAACAGATAGCTGACAAGCTTATGGCTGAAATCGTAAGACTGTGCAAGAAGCAGAGGATTGGACCAGCGTATGATAAAGATACTCATTTAGGGCCGGTTGTTACAGCTGAACATAGAAACAGCATTTTAGAATGGATAGAAAAGGGAATAAAGTCAAATGCTAAATTAGTACTGGACGGCAGAAATTGTGTTGTACCGGGATATGAGAATGGTTTTTATGTAGGACATACTATTTTTGATAATGTTACAGAGGATATGGAAATAGGCAATTCTGAAATATTTGGTCCGGTTTTATGTATGAAAAGAGTAAAAAACTTCGAAGAAGGACTTTTGCTTATGAATAGAAATCCATACGCAAATGGGTCAGTGATTTTTACACAAAATGGACATTTCGCTCGCGAGTTTGCTCATAGAACTGATGCTGGAATGGTTGGTGTCAATGTCGGTATTCCTGTCCCATTGGGTATTTTCCCGTTTTCAGGCCGCAAACTGTCCTTCTTTGGTGATTTGCATTGTCATGGTAAAGATTCTGTACGTTTCTTTACTGAATCAAAAGTTGTGACGACACGTTGGTTTGATGAGGAAGAAATGAAAAAAGAGCAGGTCAGTACATGGGATGGAACAACTTCACATTGACCCATGGAGGGGAATAATGAATATTTTCATGCGTTTTCCGGGGTCGAAACCTAAAGCACTAACGTTTAGTTATGATGATGGGGTCGAACAGGACGAAAAGCTTATTGATATTTTTGACAGAAATTCCTTGAAAGGTACATTCAATCTGAATAGTGGATTGTATGCCCGAGAAGGGAAAGTCTATAAACTAGATGAATTTCAGCGTTTACTAAGCAAGAAAAGTGCTACTGATTTATACTCTGGTTCCGGTCATGAAGTTGCATTGCATTCGTTAACACATTTATTTTTGGATAAGCTTCCGGAAGAACGGATTTTGTATGAAATTATTGAAGACAGAAAAAATCTGGAGGTCCAATTCAATAAAATCATACGGGGATTTGCTTATCCATGGGGCACATACAACAATAAGACGACAGAAGCAATCAGAAAAGCCGGAATTTCATACGCGAGAACAACTGTTTCCACGAAAGGATTTGAAATCCCAACTGACTGGCTGCAACTTAAAACAACCTGCCACCATTATGATCCGGATCTTATGGAACTAGCAAGAAAATTTGTGGAGGGTAGTCCTGAGAAAGAAGCTTATTACAAAGATCCCTGGCTGTTTTATGTTTGGGGGCACAGCTATGAATTTGATATTTGGAACAACTGGAACGTAATAGAAGATTTCTGCTCTTTTACAACGAATAGGAATGATATATGGTATGCGACAAATATTGATATCTATGAATACATTGAAGCATACAATAGGCTGGAGTTTAGTATCGACGGAAAATATGTGAAGAATATATCAGCTTTAGAAGTTTTTTTCGAATACAATGAGCAGCAGTTTGAAGTAGCTCCAGGAGATGAAATTAGCATAACTTAGAAAGGCTTCATCTCACTTTTATTTGTCTTGACAGAAGATACAGGGTTTAGGAGAAATGCTATGAATGAATACTTATTATGGTTAGCCAATGAAACAAATAGTGTTTGGTGGAATGATTCAGCGATATTATCAGAATTAGAGTTTGCCATTGCCCATGGTGCTCAGGGAGTGACGACTAATCCGGTTCTGGTATCAGATGCAATATATAATGATAAGACAAATTGGAAACCTTATTTAGATAGTATACCTGCAAACATAGAAAAATCGGATAAAGCAGAGTTAATAATTCAAAAAGTTACTTGTAGAATTTCTGATATGTTTTTACCAATTTACGAGATGACAAATAAATGCCAGGGATACGTGTGTGCACAAGTAGATCCAAGTAAAGTTGCAGATAGATCTTTTATGCTTCAAGCAGCTCAGAGAATCAACAAATGGGCTAGAAATATTGCGGTGAAATTACCTGTTACAGCAGCAGGACTTGATGTCTTGGAAGAATGTGCAGCATTAGGAATAACAGTGACAGCAACGGTAAGCTTCACAATGTCTCAGGTAGTTGCAGTAGGTGAACGTTATCAAAAGGGACTGAAGCGTGCCAGAAGTGCCGGGATCACACCAGGTAAATGCTTTGCAGTTATAATGGTCGGCAGGATAGACGACTATATACGCGATGTAATATATGATAGCAAAATGAATATTGCGGAAAGTGATATTATCCAGTGCGGCAATCTGATAATCAAGAATGCATATAAGTATTTCAAACAAAATGGTTTTGAAGCTACATTAATGCCAGCAGGTATGAGAGGCAGGTACCAGGCAGAGGCATTATCCGGCGGGGAAATGTCAATGTCGATCAATCCCAAAATACAGGTTATGTTGCCTCTTGTTCCCAAACCTTATGTCATTCATATTGATGATGAAATAGATAAGGCTGTTCTGGATCGACTTATGAAAGTTTCTGAATTTGCCAGAGCATATGAGGTTCAGGGGATGAAACCAGAAGAATTTATTTCATATGGCGTTGTTCAGAGAACATTGGCACAATTTATCGAGCATTGGAAGAGAATCGAAGAATATTCTCCGGGGGGATAAGCAATATGCGCGGACTTGTTAAATATGATAAAGGAGTTGGATTTGTTGGTGTACGGGATGTTGATATGCCGTCAATCCATCATCCGGATGAAGTTCTGATCAAAATCAAAGCTTGCGGACTTTGTGCAACAGATGTTCATGTTTGGAAAGATGAATTTCGTAGTTTTCCGCCGGTCGTTTTGGGCCACGAGTTTTCCGGTGAAATCGTTGATATAGGTGGCAATGTCAAGGAATTTAAGATAGGTGACAGAGTTGTAGCTGAACCAAAGACAGGATCTTGTGGGAGTTGCAGCGTCTGCAGAGAAGGAAAGATACAGTTATGCAAACATCGGAAGGCTCCTGGATGGGGTATCAATGGTGGAATGACTGATTATATAGTTATGCCCTTCAATATGCTGCATATAATTCCGGATAAGGTTGATTACGATGTCGCTGCTTTATGCGAACCATTATCGATAGTTGTGCATGAGGTCACAGAAAGAGCAGGTGTTCAGTGTTCAGATGTGGTGCTGGTGATAGGTTCAGGATCTATTGGGATATTATCTGCATTTGTCGCTAAATCATGCGGTGCGTCAAAGGTGATAATCACGGGATTGAACGCTAGTGAAAGCGTACGTTTTCCGGTTGCTCAATCCCTTGGTGCAGACGAAGTGATCAATGTAGAAAAAGATGATGTAGTTAAGCGCGTAATGGAAATAACGAACGGTAAAGGAGCTGATTTGATAATTGAAAGCAGTGGCTCAACACAAGGGATAATCAATATGCCTGCTATGGCACGTATTGGTGGAAGAATAACATGTATAGGGTTGTGTAAGACTGATAATGCTTCTTTGCTATGGAATACTGCAATGTATAAAGCACTTAATCTTTACTTTAATTTTAGTTCGAGTTATTCAGCCTGGGATAAAGCGCTTAAATTAATGGAAACGACAGAAAAAAACTTGCGCTATATGATTACAAATTATGAATCAATTGATAACTGGGAAAAAATATTTTCATCTCACTATGATGAGAATGCAGTTAAAGTAATGTTTATTCCTGAAGATGAGATCTGTGCTTATCACTGATTTATATACCATTGGTATGAATTAAGAGAGAATTTTACAAAAGTGTTAGGAGGAAAGACTATATGAAAAAGCTAAGAATCGGAGTTTTCGGTGCAGCACGCGGCAGATGTATGATCGATGTTCTGTTTGAGCATCCTGAAGCTGAACTTGTTGCCGTATGTGATTATTATAAACCATTACTTGACTCTGTTGGAGTTGCTGCGTCTGAAAGAAGTATGAATGTAACGCTATATGATAATTTTGATGATTTTATCAAACATGATATGGATGCGGTTGTATTGGCAAACTATGCTGATGAGCATGCACCTTATGCGATAAAGCTATTATTGTCTGGCAGAAACGTTCTGAGTGAAGTCCTGCCGTGTACTTCTATGGCTCAAGCAGTTCAATTGATCGAAGCTGTAGAAAAAAGCGGCAAAGTTTATGCTTATGCTGAGAATTATTCATATTCAGATAAAACATTTGAGATGTGGCGCCGCTCCGAAAATGGCGAGATTGGTGAAGTCATGTATGCTGAGGGCGAATATATCCATGACTGTACAGCGTCCTGGGGCAGTCTCACAAGAGGTGAGAAGAATCACTGGAGAAATCGTAGTTACTCAACATTCTATTGTACACACAGTATTTCTCCTATAATTACAATTACAGGTAAACGACCAGTGCAGGTAGTTGGTTTTGAGACACCTCCAGCAGATTATACGAGAACTGTTGGGCAGGCGAAAGGTACCGGAGGTATTGAAATG
>JAQVOT010000019.1 GCA_028702415.1 Eubacteriales bacterium | reverse complement strand
TTAACGTATGAAATAGACTTTCGGACTGCTGAAAAATAAGCATTTACAAGTATTATTAGTAAAGCAATTATTATTCCCCAAAAAGGAATACTCGGACCTGTTTCCACTATTTCTCCATTCTAAGCATGAAATTAACATCAACTGGTCTATCCATTTTTATCTGCAGGATCTGCTGAGGATGAGGTGCTGAATCTATTGGATTTCCTTCTTCATCCAGCATTATTTCTATTTTCTGTTTGTAATATTCTGTACCGGGTCCGAACACTTCTATTTCATTACCGATAAACATCCTGTTTCTCTGTTCAACTGTCGCCATTCCCGTATCACGATTGTAGCCTTTCACAATGCCTGTAAAGCTGTAATCTCTCGTGTAGGAACTGGTCAGATAGTTCTGATCCTCATTTGTGGTTTTACCGAAATAGAATCCTGTTGTAAATTCTCTATGACTGGCTTTGCACATTTCATTAAACCATTCAGGATTGTATCTATAGGAGACAGGATCTTTATAATATTCATCAATCGCCTTTCTGTAAGCGCCAATAACATGGGCAATATAGAAAATGCTCTTCATTCTGCCTTCGATCTTAAAGGACATTATTCCTGCATCGATCAGCCTGGGAATATGTGCCAGCATACACAGATCCTTACTGTTGAAAATGTAAGTTCCCCTTTCATCTTCATCTACAGGCCAATACTCACCGGGACGTTTTTCTTCCTCTAATCTGTATTTGTATCTGCAGGGGTGTGCACATTCCCCTCTGTTGGCATCTCTGCCTGTCATAAAATTGCTTAAAAGGCATCTGCCGGAATATGAAATACACATTGCGCCATGTACAAAGCTTTCCAGATCTAATGATTCAGGGGTTTTGTCCCTTATTTCTCTGATCTCCTCAAGGGTGAGTTCCCTTGCAAGCACCAGCCTTTTTATCCCCATTTCATGCCAGAAATTAGCCGTAACATAGTTTGTCATGTTTGCCTGGGTTGACAGATGAAATTCTGCATCCGGAATAACTTCACGGATAATCCTAATAACAGCGGGATCGGAAACTATAAACCCATCAATTTCTATTTCTTTAATTTCATGCAGGTAATTGCGCAAAGGCTCAATGTCCTCGTTATGAGCAAACACGTTCATTGCCATGTGGCAGCGAACACCCCTTGAATGGGCGTATTCAACGCCTGCACGGATTTCCGGAACGGTCATGTTTCCAGCACCGGATCTCAGAGAAAACATTTCACCTCCGAAATACACTGCATCCGCACCATATTCTACCGCTATTTTTAGTTTTTCAAGATCTCCCGCAGGAGCGAGTAGTTCTATTTTTCTCATTCTATTATGCTCATTCTATTATGCTGATTGAAACGCCATCACCAACAGGCAATACCCATGTTTCAACACCCTCCTGTGACTTGATATATGTTATAAAGTCTCTCATCCTGCGTATTGAAGTCTTATAGCGTCCTCTGGTATCAAATTCATCTGAAGCGGTCATACCCTTCATGAGAACATTGTCACAGATAATAATACTATCTCTGGCGAGAAGAGGTCTTGAAATGTCCCAGAATTCTCTGTAATGACTTTTTGCCGCATCAATAAATACAACCTCGTATTTGTCCCTCTTGCCCCTCTGAACTGATTTTTGAATCTCCGTCAACACATTTACAGCCTCACCATTCAATACTTCGATTTTATGGGCAAGGCCCAGGTTTTCTATGTTCGATTCAGCAATCCGAGCCAGCTTTTCATCTGATTCTATGGTTGTCACGCTACAACCGCATGCATCTGCGATAACACCTGCAGAGTAACCCACGGCAGTTCCTATTTCAAGCACATGTGAAGGCTTTTTCAGTTTCATGAGAGCAATTAGGAGCCCCTCTGTATCTTTTAGAATAATCGGGACTTTATTCTTTTCAGCAAAGTCCCGAAGTTCCATTAGTTTGGTATTATGATTCTCATATAAACCGAAAAGGTATGAGAGAATGATCTCGTTTGTTATATTACTGCTCAAGGTCTTCCTCGCTCCATGGATGTTCATTTACATTCCTGGAATGTTCCTCATTGGTCTTAGCATAGTAAATTGTTCCATCAGGACCTGCATAGAAGAACAAATCATCTGTCTTCTGGTAATTCAGAACACCGTCCATGGCAATAGCAGGAACAGTGCTTATTGGTCCCGGAATTAATCCCTCAACTTTTCTTGAATTGTACTTTGAGTCGGAATTCAGCTGAGAAACCTTAAGATCAACTCTGTCCTCATCAAATATGTAGCATACAGTTACGTCGCTTCCAAGAGACATATTCTGTTTCAATCTGTTAACAA
Organism: Eubacteriales bacterium; assembly: GCA_028702415.1. Classification (GTDB taxonomy): domain Bacteria; phylum Bacillota; class Clostridia; order Peptostreptococcales; family Anaerovoracaceae; genus Lentihominibacter. The sequence goes on along the minus strand of JAQVOT010000019.1, from coordinate 9,273 downwards.
ATACCCCTGAAATATGTGCGGCATCCTTTTCCGTTGCACAGCCTTCCTTGGTAACGATTGAAGCCAGTGTAAGGAATTCATGGAGTGAGAAATCGGATGATTTTATTTCTTTTTTTCTTTCAGATAAAGCTGAATCCATCTCATTTAATGCCAATTCGGTAACGCTTTCAATTGATGGATCAGATTCGGTAATGAAATATGTATCCGGATACAGGTAGCCTTCCAGCGGATGAATTATATCTTTATCAAGAACATCGTCGGTAAGGAACCAGTACCTGTCAATCAGTTCCTGTACGTACACCTTGTCATCCCATTTTGCCAGTATTTCCTTTTTGCTGAAAGGAGTAACCTCCGAAAGCGCCTGTGCACATTGGGTGAGTCTGTAACCTTCCTTCAGCTGAAAAGATGTTTTAGAAATATATTCGAAATCTCCCGTATTAATGGCTTTCATTATTTCTGAGAAAGTCATTGATTTATTGAATATGTATGTATTGGCCTGTAGGGAATCGTAACCTCCTATTCTGGCATTGATCTTGGCGCAGGTCAGATTTTTTACTAGACCCGCCTCATCAAGATAGTAAACAATAGATGAAGCCCCGCTTCCTGCCGGAATCTCAACGGTAATATCTTCTTTATTCGTTGGATCAACGGCATCTGTTCCGGCTAAATAAAAGAGTATTCCGCCGGTAAGTGCCAGAACCAGAATAATAAGTATTATCAGTAGTTTTTTCATTATTACCTCCGAAAAAGGGACGCCAGGCGTCCCTTTCATTCAAATTGACTACTTGGATCTCCCAAGATATTCACCGGTTCTCGTATCAATCTGGATTTTTTCTCCCTCTTCAATGAAGATAGGTACGCGGATTACTGCTCCGGTTTCCACTGTTGCATCCTTTGTTACATTGGTGGCTGTATCGCCCTTGACGCCGGGTTCTGTTTCAGTTACAAGCAGGTCTACGAAATTAGGTGCTTCAACCAGAAAAGCATTTCCCTTGTAGAACTTAATAGTTGCCTCATCATTTTCTCGCAGATACTTCATGGCCTCCTCAACCTGGTCTTCAGACAGAGGAATCTGATCATAAGTTTCAGGATCCATGAAGTAATAGAGTTCACCATCCGAATAGAGGTATTGCATTGTTTTTGTTTCTATATGGGCCTTAGGGAATTTAGCATCCGGGTTAAATGATTCCTCCCTGGTGGCACCGGTAAGAATATTCTTGTGTTTTGTCCTTACAAATGCAGCACCCTTACCTGGCTTAACGTGCTGGAAATCGATAACTACATGTGGATCGCCATTAATTTCAAAGGTCATACCCTTTCTGAAATCACCTGCGTAAATCATAAATAATTTTCCTCTCTAATATTATAAAATAATTAAATCTTTAGTTGAATTTGTCGCGTTTATTATACCAAACTCGGTAATAATTGCCAAGTCCTCAATGCGAACCCCAAATTTGTCGGGGATGTAAATCCCGGGCTCAATTGTAACTACCATGTTCTCTGCAAGTATATCTTCACTGCCAGTACCAAGCCTTGGTGCTTCGTGAACTTCCCTTCCAAGGCCATGACCTGTGGTGTGTATAAAATACCCGCCAAATCCCGCATCATCAATAAGGTTTCTGGCGGCTTTATCAATATCATCACAGCGTATTCCGGCTTTGCATATATCGATAGCTGCTTTCTGAGCCTTAAGAACAGTGTCATACACATGTTTCTGCTCATCAGAAAGAAATCCAATTCCTACGGTTCGTGTCATATCCCCGCAAAAGCCTTGATATACTGCTCCAAAATCCATGGTCACAAGATCTCCTTCTTCAATTACCTTGTCAGAAGGAACCCCATGGGGTTGATTGCTATTAATTCCGGAAACGCAAATCGTGTCGAATGCAAGTCTCTCTGCTCCAAGTGAAAACAGGGTTTTCTCTATTTCTTCCGAAACCTGCTTTTCAGTAATTCCCGGTCTGATATAACCCAGAATATGTTCAAAGCATTTATCTCCCAACGCTTCAGCTTTGAGAATTTTAAGTATTTCATCGGAATTCTTTATCATATTGTCTCTGCTCAGATTCTCGCCCATATTATTGCATGTCACCCATGTTGCCCATAGGTCCAATGCCGAAATCTGCCACATCACCGATAATCTTATAGACATCGGACATCATCTGGGAAAACCTCATCTGATTGTTAAAATACTGACTTGAAAGAGGATCCTGCATGAGAACAGCACTGAGCTGCTGCAGTTTGGCAAATTCCTCCGGATCCACTTCCTGCCCCATCATCTGTGATGCCTGAAATTCAAATTGTTTTTTCATAAAATCCTTGATTGCAGAATCAAGGTCCGGATTCGCTTCAAGTTTTTTTCTTACATCATTAAACTGTTTGCACTCTTCTGATTCCTTAATTGCTGTTGCCAGCTGGTGTGCCTGGTCATATACGTTCATACCAAATTCCTTTCTTTAGTTAAACTTCCATGAAAACCGGTAGAATTATCGGACTTCTTTCGGTCTTGTTGTAAATATGTTTTCTCAAACCTTCTCTGACGGCTGTTTTTATTCCGTTCCAGTCGTTCATGTTTTTATCAAGGCAGTCTAATATGATTGATTCCGCTTTTTTTCGGGCAGCATCGATAATATCTTCGTTTTCTCTGACATATACGAAACCTCTTGAAATAATGTTCGGACCGGACACAATAATTCCGGCATCTCTATCAATTGCCGCAACTACGATAATAAGACCGGATTCACTTAACAGTCTTCTGTCTCTTAACACAATATTTCCTACATCGCCTACACCAAGCCCATCAACAAAGATCCCTTCTGCCTCTGCAACCTTTGTCTTCTTGGTGGCACCCTTTGATGTCAATGTGAGCTGGTCACCATTATCAAGGATAAATATGTTTTCACTGGATAATCCCAGTTCATTTGCAAGGTCAGAATGCTTCTGAAGATGTCTTGCTTCACCGTGGACAGGCATGAAATACTTTGGTCTGATCAATGAATGCATCAGTTTCAGTTCTTCCTGACATGCGTGACCTGAAACATGTGTTTCCGCAATATCCGAAAATATTACTTCTGCTCCTTTGGCTATGAGCTGATTAACAACATTTGATACCGTAATTTCATTGCCCGGAACAGGTGTTGATGACAGAATAACCATGTCATTTGGCCTGATATGAATGTTTTTATGATCATTTGATGCCATTCTTGCCAGTGCCGACATGGGTTCTCCCTGGCTTCCGGTTGTAATTACAACAAATTCCTTATCCGGAATGTTTCCTGCTTTGTTGAGGTTGACCAGTTTACTGTCAGGTATTTTAATATATCCAAGATCTCGAGCAAGTTCCACTACATTGACCATGCTTCTGCCTGAAATGGCAACCTTTCGCCCACACTGCAGAGCTATGTCAATAATCTTCTGTATTCTATGAACATTGGAGGAAAAAGTTGCGATAATAATCCTCTTCTTTGATCTGCGGAATATTCCGTCCAGGGTTTCACCAACAACCTTCTCGGACTGAGTGTATCCTTCCCTTGTAACATTGGTACTATCAGCCATCATGAGCATTACACCTTCCGACCCTATCTGGGCAAGTCTGGCGAAATCAATAGAATTCCCGTCAACAGGAGTATAATCAATCTTGAAATCTCCTGTGTGGAATATGCGCCCGGCCGGAGTCTTGATGCTGTAGCATACAGCATCTGCAATTGAATGGGTGATTCTAATAGGTTCAACAGTAAAATGTTTGCCTACACGGAATTCATCCCCTGCATTTATTATATGAAAGTCGCCTTTTATTCCATGTTCCTTAAGTTTGTTTTCAATAAGACCGATTGGAAATCTCAAGCCATAAATCGGCATGTTGAGTTCCTTAAGGAGATATGGGATGGCCCCAATGTGGTCTTCATGTCCGTGTGTAATAATAAGACCACTTATCTTCTTACCTGAATTAACCAGATAATCAAAATCAGGTATTACTTTATCAATACCGAACATGTCATCGTCAGGAAATGATAGTCCGCAGTCAATCAGCAGAATTTCATTTTCATATTCAATGGCAGTCATGTTTTTACCGATTTCCCCGAGACCCCCAAGAGGAATGACCTTTACTTCAGGTACCGCTTTTTTAACCGATTTTTTAGCCTTCTTAGGCTCCTTTTTTGGTGCAGATTTTGATTTTCTTGTATCCGCCTTCTCCTTAGATTGTTTACTGTTATTTTTTTTATTCTGTTTTTTTTCTTTATCTTCCATTAAGTTCCTTTCCGAAACCTATCCTTTAACAACAATGTTGATAAGTCTGCCTGGAACAGCAATGACCTTTACAACAGTCTTGTCTGCGGTAAGTTCCTTTACCTTTTCGTTTTCCTGAGCTATTTTTAGCATATCATCTCTTGATGCTTCCCCAGGAATATTAATTTTTTCTTTGTTTTTACCGTTTATCTGAACAACGATTTCAACTTCATCCTTTACCAGCGCTGCTTCATCAAATGATGGCCATGATTGATCATGAACTGAGCCCTCATATCCCAGACAACTCCAAAGTTCCTCGCATATATGGGGAACAAAGGGAGCCATAAGGATAATAACTGCTCTGACAATTGTGCTGAACAGTGCTTCATTTACTTCGCCTTCTTTGTACTTATAGAGTTCATTCACAAGCTCCATAACAGCACTTATAGCAGTATTGAAGTTGAATCTTTCGTCAATATCGTTTGTAACTTTTCTGATTGTCTCGTTAAATACACGATTCAGATTTTTGTCGGCATCCTTGTCGGTCTTATATTCTACCGGGCAATTGCTGTGCTTTTGCTTAAAATCGTAAACCAATCTCCAGATCCTGTTAAGAAATCTGAAACAGCCCTCAACTCCCTGATCTGACCAGTCAAGTTCTCTTTCAGGTGGTGCTGCAAACAGTATAAACAGTCTTGCAGTATCCGCACCGTATTTTTCTATTATATCCTTTGGGCTAACAACATTACCCAGTGATTTGCTCATCTTGGCCTTGATGTAGTTTCCTTCGCTATCTTCAAATCCCTTAATAACCATCCCCTGTGTAAGAAGATTTCTGAAGGGTTCGTCATCCTTAACCAGACCCAGATCGTAAAGCGCCATCTGGAAGAATCTTGAGTACATCAGATGCATGATAGCATGCTCAACTCCACCGATATACTGGTCAACATTCATCCAGTAATCAACTTTTTCCTTTGAGAACACTTCATTTTCATTTCTGGCATCACAATATCTGAGAAAATACCAGGATGAATCCAGGAATGTATCCATTGTATCAACTTCCCTCTTCGCCGGCTTGCCACATACAGGGCAAACAGTGTCAACAAAAGTTTTGCTGGTAACAATAGGAGATTCTCCTTTTCCTGTAAATTCAACATCGGTTGGAAGCATTACCGGAAGGTTTTCTTCCTTTTCAGGGACCCAACCGCAATCCTCACAGTGAATCATAGGAATAGGTGCACCCCAATATCTCTGACGTGAAATAAGCCAGTCTCTGAGTCTGTAGTTTGTTGTTTTTTTGCCGATGCCTCTTTCTTCAGCAACTTCAGCTATCTTTTGAATGGCATCCACATTGTTCATGCCTGTGAATTCACCGGAATTAATAACAGTACCCTCGGCAGCACAGGCTTCTTTCAGATTGTTAAGATCAACTTCAGGATCATGGGGATCAATAACAGGAATGATTTCAAGTCCAAACATCGTGGCAAAATCAAAGTCACGTTGGTCGTGGGCAGGTACACCCATTACTGCACCGGTACCATAACCCATCAGTACATAGTCAGAAATATATATTGGCATTTCCTTGCCGGTGAAAGGATTAATGGCATATTTCCCAATGAAAACACCGGTCTTCTCGTTTGTGGTTGATGTCCTGTCTATTTCACTCATGTTTGCGCACTTAGCTATATAAGCTCTTACATCAGCTTCATATTCCGTTCCGGCAACCATATCAAGAACTGTAGGGTATTCCGGAGCCAGTACCATGAATGTTGTTCCGTATATTGTGTCAATACGAGTAGTGAATACTGTTAAAGTTTCATCGTAATCCTTTATTTTGAATCGGGCTTCTGCGCCATATGACTTGCCAATCCAATTTCTCTGCATGGTTTTAACCTTTTCAGGCCAGCCGTCCAGTTTCCCGTTATCAAGATTATCAAGAAGATGTTCAGCGTAATCTGTGATTTTGAAATACCACTGAGAAAGGTTCTTCTTTCCAACAGAAGTTCCACATCTTTCACAACAGCCGTCAACAACCTGTTCATTGGCAAGAACTGTCTGACAGCTAGGGCACCAGTTAACCGGATTTTCTTTCTTGTATGCCAGTCCTTTTTTATAGAACTGTATGAAGATCCACTGCATCCACTTGTAGTAATCAGGATGGCAGGTTGCGATTTCTCTGTCCCAGTCATATGAAAATCCCAGCTCCTTCAGCTGTTCTACCATTTCATTTATGTTTGACCATGTCCATTCTGCCGGCGGCGTTCCATTCTTTATCGCGGCATTCTCTGCAGGAAGTCCAAAACCGTCAAAACCCATGGGATGAAGAACATTGAATCCATTCATCTTCTTGAATCTGGCAACCACATCACCAATTGAATAGTTTCTGACATGCCCCATATGAAGCTTTCCCGAAGGGTAAGGGAACATTTCCAGAACATAGTACTTTTTCTTATTTATATCCTCTACTACTTTGAACGCATTGGTGTCAGTCCACTGCTTCTGCCATTTTTTCTCGATTTCACTGAAATTATATCTTTCCTGCATTTTCTCCTCCAACTACTCAACTTCTATGAGCTCACAGTCGCCCCATATTTTCTCTATATTATACTTTTCCCGCATTTCCTGGGTCATTATGTTCACTATCACATCACCATAATCCATCAGAATCCATCCTGATGCTTTTCTTCCCTCAATACTTTTAGGGAAAACCCCCAGAGGTTCCATGATGTCTTCGACACTTTCAACAAGGGACGCCACCTGTCTGTCACTTCCACCGGAAGCAAGTACGAAATAATCCGCGAAAATTGCCTTTGGGGAAATATCGATTATAGCAACATCAATTCCTTTTTTATCGCTAAGAACTTTTGCTATAGCATCGGCTTTTTCTCTTTGTTCATTCATTATTTTTTCTCCTTAATATCCTTATATGCATCTTGTGTATCCGAGTCCAGATATTCATTTTTGGACTTTACATATGATATTGTGTTTTGAAGGGATGCCAGACACCCTTCATCAATGCTTGTCCTGGCTTTTTGACGGATATTATCCACCCCAAGATATGTTCGTCCGGGCTCTATGGCATCTGCAAGAAAAATTATTTTTTCCAGAGTGCTCATGCCGGCTCTCCCTGTTGTGTGATATGAAATGGCATTCAGTATGTCCTCATCATCAATGCCAAATTCAATCTCTGCAAGTTCCCTGGCAATCTTGCTGTGGGCAAGATTGATGTTATCAGCATACCTTTCATCCAGACAAAGATTTTTTACATATGTCTTTAACTCTATATCGTCGATATTTCTTGCCATGTCATGCAGTAATGCTGCAAGCTCCGTATTCCTAAGATCAACACCCTCTCTCTCAGCCATTTCCAGAGCCAGATCCCGAACACTTAATGTATGCCGGTATCTTTTATCTTTTAAGCATGTCTTAAGATATTTGTCTATTCTGTTTATCAGATTCTTATGCTCCATAGAGTCCATGCTGGATTATATACCTTTCAACAGGTGCAGGAACAAGATCCGCAATTGTTCTTCCTTCTGCAAGCCTGTCTCTTATTTCTGTTGATGAAATATCAAACTGCCTGTTGCTTATAATCAGTATATCAGTATCATGTTCTGACTTAATACTCCTGATTGCTTTTTCAAGTTCCTCATGTCTGTAACCGGGTCTGTCACAGCCTACAATGAATGAATAATTATCCAGAATCTCAGCGGCGTTCTTCCATGTGCTAACCTTCGGAAAACTGTCACTGCCACAGATGAAATATAGCTTTGCATCCGGATTTTTTTCCTGCATCCTTCTCAATGTGAGATATGTATATGATACACCTTCATTATCCAGTTCGTTTCTGGACACCGTAATGTAATCATTCTGGCTTGCCACAAGTGCCAGCATCTGAAATCTGTCTTCACCGGATTCAATCTTTTTCTGCTGTTTAAAGGGCTGAATTTTTGCCGGTATCATTATAACCTCATCCAGTCCCACCTGATTTACAGCATCTTCTGCAAGACCTATATGTCCATTGTGTATCGGGTCAAATGTCCCACCCAAAATACCTATCTTTCTCATTTTATTAACTTAATTCCCAGTTCATCAAGCTGATTATCGTCAACAATTCCAGGGGCTTCGCTAACCATGCACTGAGCATTTTGATTCTTTGGGAATGCTATTACCTCTCTAATGGATTTCTCTCCTGAAAGAAGCATTATAAGCCTGTCAAGGCCATATGCCAGCCCACCATGAGGAGGTGCTCCATATTTGAAGGCTTCAACAAGGAATCCGAATTTTTCGTCAATTTCTTTCTGTTCCATATTAAGTGCTTTGAACATGTCCTTCTGCATTTCCTGGTCGTGAATTCTGATACTTCCACCACCTAGTTCAACACCATTAAGAACAATGTCATATGCATTTGCCAGACATGAATGTGGATCGGTCTTCAGCAGCGATCCGTGTTCTTCCTTTGGTGATGTGAACGGATGATGCATAGCAGACCATCTTTCTTCCTTCTCATTATATTCAAACAAAGGGAAGTCAACCACCCAGAGGAAATTGAACTGTTCATCATCAAGTAATCCCATTTCTCCTGCAATATGTCTTCTCAGAAATCCCAGGCTGTCAAAGACAACCTTATTGCTGTCAGAAATAACCAGAATCAAATCTCCTGCTTTTGCTCCAAGCCCATCTGCAATGTCTGCAAGCTGCAGAGGTGAAAAGAATTTGTTTACAGATGATGAAACTCCGTCATCAGTTACCTTCATCCATACCATACCCTTGGCACCATAACTCTTAACGGCTTCTGTCAGCTTGTCAATCATCTTTCTTGTATATATCTCGGCTGCACCGGTAACGCAGATTGCTCTGACGCTTCCACCTGAGGCTATAGCATCTGTGAACACTTTGAATTCACAATCCCTTACTTTTTCGGTAATATCCTGAAGTTCAAAACCAAATCTCATATCAGGCTTATCGCTTCCGTATCTTGTCATTGCTTCTTCCCAGGTGATTCTGGGAAAAGGAGTATCAATATCTACTCCCTTCATTTCTTTC
>JAQVOT010000212.1 GCA_028702415.1 Eubacteriales bacterium | reverse complement strand
TCAGACAGTTCAAAAACATTTTTATCCATTTGAGGGGTGTTAACCAGCCTAAGCACGGGGTTCATACCCATGGAAAGAATCCTGGCCTGAATTATCTCCGCAAGATCCTTTGCTGCAAGATCAAACCGGATAAGTATATTGTCATATTTCTTGAATTTGCCGGTACGCGCGGCCTTAAGTCCCCACAGGATCACATCGGCGTATTTTTTAAGATGAGCCTTGGTAAGCATTATAAATATGAAACCTCCTGAAAAATTAATTGGTTTTTAAACATTGCATATAATCCATGATGAATCAATATTATAAATTTCTCTTGCATGTTAGCGTCTTAAATAAGAAAATAAAAAAAACTGTAATATGGTAAAAATGAAATACAGCCAGACAACAAAAAAATACCTGTGTATTCATGGGCACTTCTACCAGCCGCCTCGTGAAAATCCCTGGACAGATAATGTCCTGGTCCAGAAATCAGCCGAACCATACCACGACTGGAACCAGCGGATAACCCGTGAATGCTACGGTCCAAACAGCAGAAGCCGTCTTCATGGTTCATCCGGCCGCATAGAAAAGCTTGCCAACAATTACGGGTACATGAGCTTCAATTTCGGTCCTACCCTGCTTAGATGGATGGAGAAAAACAGTCCATGGGTATACAGACAGATCATTGAGGCGGATATTTCCAGCAGAAAAAAATACAATGGACATGGAAATGCAATAGCGCAGGTCTATAATCATATAATAATGCCCCTGGCTTCTAAAAGAGATAAGATTACTCAGATAAGATGGGGTATTTCAGATTTCAGACACAGATTCGGCCGTGATCCAGAAGGAATGTGGCTTGCAGAGACCGCTGTTGACCTGGAAACACTGAAACTGCTTGCCGATGAAGGTATAAAGTTTACTATCCTTTCACCTGAACAGGCGAAATCTGTTCGCCCGCTCGCTAACCATTCAGGTATCAAAAAGAGGAAAAAAGAAAAGATTCATGAGGCCCCAGAAGAGTGGAAGGATGTTTCAGGCGGAAGAATTGATACGAAAAGTGTCTACCGAATTATGCTTGATGATTCCGGTAAAAATTTTATAAATGTTTTTTTCTACAACGGTCCTGTTTCAAGGGCAATAGCCTATGAAAAGCTGCTCTCTTCCGGTGAAAATCTTCTTGCAAGAATAAGAGAATGCTTTTCTGAAAACAGCAATGAATCGGAACTTGTCAACATTGCAACGGATGGCGAATCCTATGGTCATCACTTTAAATTTGGTGAAATGGCGCTCACCTGGGTCCTTGAGACAATAGAAAAAGACAACGACATAGAGCTCACCAACTATGGAACTTATCTTGAAATGTTTCCGCCCTCTATGGAGGCAGTCATTTTTGAGAACAGTTCATGGAGCTGCGCCCATGGAGTTGAAAGATGGAAATCAGATTGCGGATGCAGTGTAGGAAATAATGAGGGTTGGACTCAGAAATGGCGTACGCCTCTCAGGCAGGGCCTTGAGTGCCTTGCAGAAGAATTGTGGTCAATATACGAAGAACAGACCGGTTCACTGCTGACTGACTGCCTCCGGGCACGTGACAGCTATATCAGTATGATGCTTGACCCCGAGACCGGAAAATTATTACTGAAGGAAAATTTTCTCAACGCCCTCAGTAAAAAAGAAGAAAACAAGCTGTTCAAACTGCTTGAATCCCAAAGAATGGCCATGTTCATGTTCACAAGCTGCGGCTGGTTCTTTGATGACATATCAGGCCTTGAGACAATTCAGATACTTATGTATGCCGCTCGCGCAATAGAGCTTTGCAGAGAATGGGCGAAAACAGATCTTGAAGGGTTGCTTCTTGAACATCTTGAAAAGGCGGTCAGCAATAAAAGCGAATATGAAAACGGGGCCAGAATATATAATGATCATGTTCTTTCCTCAAAACTAACCCCTGAGTGTATAATTGCCCATTACGGCATGTCTGCACTTGAGTGTGGAATAACTGCTGAATCATGGTTAAATGAAATAGTGTCTTCTTCGGAGGAGATAAGTATAGACAGAAATGATATTCAGGCACTTACCGGTAAGGCAGAAATAAGGACAATCTACTCCGGTCTGAAAGAAAAATATGTCTATCTGGCCCTGAAATTCAGGAACCGTGGTCTGTGTTGCTTTGCAGGGCCTGATTATGGTACCAGCATAAAAGATATTGAAAATGACCTTTATCAACTTACTTCGAAAGATACATATGAACAGTGTTTTGAATGTTTCAAATCCAGATTCCCGGAATCATCCTTTTTCGAATTCAAAGACCTTATTGAGGATACGAAAACTCAAATAATCAATCAAACGGGAATTATTCTTCATAGAGAAATGGATAGCTTTATAGAAACCAACGGAGCGGCAATAAAATATTTCACGGAAATGCTTCAATTATCAGAAACAGGAATTCCTGCGAGACTCATGGGCCTGTTAAAAATTCTAATTATTGAAGGCATCAGGATCGCCCTGAAAAATAGTGTTGATTCCATGGCAGATTTCAGTACTGTAAATAAAATGCTGAAATTGCTGGATAATTGGGGTAAGAATTTCGTCCTCTTCTCTGATAATAAATCATTAAATCCTGTCGTGGATATCTTTCGCCAGCCTGATATTGCTGATTACATAAAAAAGTATCTGCTTTTACAGATAGAAAACACTTCCGGCCGGAATGCCTCTATCGTAATAAGAAATATAGATGGCCTCATTAGTCTCATTAATGATTTTTCCATCGAATCGGATCTCTGGGAATTTCAGAACATGTGGTATGATTTTTATTTGGACAAGGATTTCATCTCATCACTTGACAGCGCGGATTTTATACGTTTTCAAAAAATTGGATATCTTTCAGGTTTCATTATAGAGGGTTAAGCATATGATAAAGC
>JAQVOT010000211.1 GCA_028702415.1 Eubacteriales bacterium | reverse complement strand
GGGCTCATAAGGAAGAACCATTTCTTTTTAATTCTATTGTTATTGGGATACTAACCGCATTGTCTGCCTATTTCCTTGGACGTGCATACGGAGCGATAGGTATGGCTGTAGGAACTTTTTTCATAGGTGGATTATTGAGCTTAGGCTGGGGGACTTGGATTTTTGTTACTAAGAGGCGTGAGTGGCATTCTAAGCGACTCATATAATAATAGTATCTATGAAGAATCCTTGTTATGAGTGACATTGCGTTTCCGGTTGTAGAATTACCAAAGGTAGTAGAAGCCAATACGGATAATTATCTTATAAGCATTTGTGTCCCAACATATAATAGATGCGATGACCTAAAGGTATGTCTTGAATCGATATTTGTAAAATACGGAAATTCTAAAGATGTTGAGATTGTTGTTATTGACAATGGCTCTTCCGATCAAACATCAGAATATTTGAGAGAGAATAATATATTTAGCAACACCCGCTTTTTCATCAGACAATTTAACGCCGGCTTTGATATAAATGTGCTTGATTGCTTTTATAAGGCTAAAGGTAAATATGTTCATTTCTTGGGGGATGATGATGTGCTCATCTTCGAAGCTTTTGATGAATTACTACAAACAATCAAGAAATATGAACCTGACTTAATCGTTTCAGACTATGCTGTCAAAATTGACAATAACACATTTATTAAAATAAAAAAAAAGCAAAAGCAATTTACTGGCATTGAAGATTTATTCTCATATGTTGGCCATCATATAACATTTATGTCTTCAATAACTTTAAAGAAAAAGCCTGTGGTATTTCAGTCAATATGTAGACATATAAATTTTAAGTATATGCACATAAGCTTGATGCTGGAAATATTGGCTGGCAAGAAATATAAATTAGTTTTTTTAGATAAGCCTATTGCGCTGGCAACAGATAAAAATCCTCACACATACGACGTTGCTGAATATGTCTTGATTGATCTTATACGCCCGTTCCGATTGAATACTTGTAAGTTAAATATAAGAACGCTTGAGCCTTTTTTCATTTCTGTTATGTGCTATTGCCTTGGAAGTCACATAAGTATATTTAAGTTTTTATTTAGCAACGCAATATTTGATTTGGTGCGACTGAAGTCATTGCTTCACTTTAAGACATTAAAAATGTTTACAAGAACCTTTATAATCCGTCTTATTGTGAGTTATAACCTGAATTCCACTCTTATTAAGAAATTATCTGATCTTTGGCATAAAAATTCATAAACTGAGACCTTTGCATAATTTTGTTGTTCAATTTTCCCGTAACATTGACATTCATTTTTCAGCTTTTCTGTCAGATTTTGGTTTTGATCACTGCTGTCCCAACGTTAATCGAATAGATTCGCCTGGTTGCTGAGCAGGCCCCCTTGGTTTGTATGGATGGTATTTGAAAGTGCTTGATAAATGGGATATTTTTCGAAAAGAGTCACGCTCAAGATCTGTAGAATTGTGTAGAGACTTGGGCTCAGATTCAACGTTTTCTTGACGATGGCAACGAGCACATAAACGGAGATGGCGATCCAGATTTGAGTTTTAACTGCATTCTCGGTGGTGCCATAGAAAGCTTTGATCCTGAGATGCTGTTTGATCCATTTGAAAAACAACTCCACCTGCCAGCGGCAGCGATACAGATCGGCAATCGTGATAGCAGGTAGGACGAAGTTGTTGGTTAGAAACACAAGCATTTTGTTGTTCTTTGAATCGAAGTAGCGGATACGCCGAAGTTTCTCCGGATAATCCTTCTTCGCATAGTACCCTTTGAGGACGACAATCTGATCGCATTGGATGCCGGTAGATTTGTCGACAGGCTGGGAATAGAGACGTTTTCGATTGAAGTTGGTTTTTGTCCGGGTAACAAAAAATGCTGCAGCCTGATGAATGGCATGGAGACGTGAAAAATCGAGATAGCCGCGATCCATGATGTATATGGCTCCCGGTTCGATGATCAATTGATCGAGGATATTGACATCGTGAATCTTTCCCGTGGTGATGATCACCACAGAAGGAATGTTCCCATGCAGATCCAAGAGGGTATGAAGTTTGACAGCGCCCTTGCGTTTTCTGAACTCGGCCCATGGGAAAAGAGCCAGACACAGATCGATAGTGGTCGAATCCAGAGCATAAACGGCTTGATCCAGATCGACGCCGAAGGAATCGGCAGCGTAAAGTTTTCTGGCTGTTGCGATGAGGACCTGAGCAAAATCGGCATAAATTCGCCAAGCCCGATTCTGATTGGCATTGGCAAGGGTGTTGCGGGCGACTTTCCCCCGGATACCAAGATGATAAAGCCTGGACTGCGTTGCCCGAAGGCAGGCTTGGATATCTCGCAGACTTTCCCGGTAGGTAAGCTGGGCGAAGGCCATGCAGAGGTATTGGTCCCAGCAGGAGAAGCTGATCACCTTGTGGTTGCCGCTGTACCGATCGACGCATTTGCGGAATTCGTATGCGGGAACAAAGTCCATCAACTGGGCAAATATCGTTTTCCCGGAATTCATACCCTGTCTCCTCAACCAGTGATGGGGGAGACTGGCACATCCGAGAAAAATATTTCAAATCGATAAATGCCATTTTACGTCGGAAATATAGTCATATTAAAAGTTTAACTTACCTTAAAAAATCAATGCTGGGACAGTAGTGACCGACGGGATAGTTTCTCAGAAGAATACTTTCGATTTTGGACCAGTCAACGACCCGATTGATTTCTTCCATTCTTTGGATGGCCCTGTTCTTTTCCATGGAGTTAAAAATGGAGATATCGGCGAAGGTGAGATTGGTTTTCATATTTTTGAAGCCCATGGTTCCTCCAAGCAATTTAATTTGCAGGAATCATGGCATAAAAACACAGGAATGTCAAGAGAAAAGATAAGTAATATCAAATATATAACTCTTTTTTAGGGCT
>JAQVOT010000210.1 GCA_028702415.1 Eubacteriales bacterium | reverse complement strand
AAAATTCTGTGGAGAATCAGGCTGATTTTGCATATCTGACATTTTATAACGAAGAGGGAATAAAGGTACTGGACGAAGAGAAAATTGAGATAAAAAATGGTATTACTGTCAGAGAGTATGTTGAAGAAGCTTTCGAAGGCAGCGGTCTGGACTACTGGTGGGAAGATTTTATATTCGTATATAATGGTGAGGCTCTTAAGGATGAAGAATTTGATAAGTTTGAGAAGCAGGAAATAAAGCCGGAAGACAATCTCCTGATAATCATTTCCAAACCAGAGCAGCCGTTGATGCAGGTCGCGGAAAATGAAAGCCAGATCAGTACCATGGCAACGGAGAATGCCATTGATAACGATCATAAGGCTGTAATATCCAGGTCTAAAGTTATTATGGATTCCGGTAGCTGGTCATATGGAAATGAGTGGGGAGTTATTGGGGTTTCAAGATTCAATTCTGTATCTGAAGCGGATGCTCAGAAATACTGTACAAGCCTTGCAACATACATTGATGAAAATAGGTCGGCAAAATTGAGCCAGGTAAGCTCAAGTGATAATTCCAAGACCGTTCTGGCACTTACCGCATTGGGCTACGACCCAACAGATGTAAATGGATATAACCTTCTGGAACCTCTTGCGGATTTTGAATATGCGAGTCAGCCGTATCTTAGCGGAGCCATATGGACACTGATTGCGATAGACTCTTACAGGTATTCCTTGCCACAGGTTGAAGAAGGAAAAACCCAGACAACCAGAGAAGTACTTGTGGATTCAATTCTTGACGCCAGAGCGGGTGATGGATGGGCTTATAGCGGGAGCGTTCCGGATGTCGATATGACCTGTATGGCTATTCAGGCCCTGTCACCGTATAGAAAAAGCAATCAGGATGTTGCAGATGCCATAAATAATGCAGTGGAGTGGCTTTCAAATCAACAGAATTCAAATGGATCATTCAAAAGTTATGGATATGAAACCTCCGAGTCGGCAAGTCAGGTGATTGCAGCACTGACCTCCGTTGGAATAAATCCTAATACGGATAGCAGATTTATCAAAAACGGAAAAAGTGTGGTTGATTCACTTCTCAATTTCAAATCTGCAGATGGTGGATTTAAGCATCTGGCTTCAGACAGCAAATATAACAATATGGCAACATTTCAGGGCTGTTATGCACTTACAGCATATAAAAGATTCGCTACAGGAAATACGTCAATTTATGATATGAGTGATATCACTCTCGTGAAGTTCGGTGCAACGCCACTTCAGAGAAAAGAGATTAAGAACGATGATAATAAAACCGCAACGAAAGTACTGCCCGAAATGGGGAAAACGTTCTCTCTTGGCGGCAGAACAATAAAGGTTGGAACTTCTGATGAATCATATAAACTGATAGCCTCAAGGAATGCAAATCAGAATAAAAAAGAGTATAATAATGAAACAGAGAAACAGAAAATTATGAGCATTCTCCCATGGATTTACGGAGGAATCACTGCCTTTGCTGCTCTGGCACTTGTATTAATACTGAGAAACAGGAAAGCGGTTTAGGCTGAAAAAATGAGAAACACATTCGCAACATATCACCCGATAATCGAGTTTGGCTTTTTCTGCGTGGTGATAGGAATAGGTATGTTCATGATACATCCCGTATTCCTTACAATCGGAACCAGCGCAGCATTTATTTTTGCCATGCTTACAGGAGGCAAAGGGACACTTAAGTTTACCCTTTGCTTTTTACTACCTGTAATCGCCCTGGTGACGGTGGTTAATCCGCTGGTTAACCATCAGGGGACAACGATTCTGTTTCAGCTTAAATACAGTTATGTGACCCTTGAAGCCGTGGTATACGGACTGCTCATAGGGTTGATGCTGGTATCAATTCTTCTGTGGTTTTCTTCATACAACAAGGTAATGACCAGCGACAAATTCACATATCTGTTTGGCCGGATAATGCCTTCGATCTCTCTTGTTTTCACGATGGCAATGAGATTCATTCCCAATTACCAGACGCAGATAAAAAAGATTGCCGATGCCCAGAAGGCTGCAGGGCAGCAGGAGATAAAGACAAGAAAAGAAAAAATCCATTCAGGGATAAACATAGTATCGATCATGTTCACCTGGGCACTGGAGAACTCTATAGATTCAGCAGACTCCATGAGAGCCAGGGGATACGGTCTAAAGAACAGAAGCACGTTCAGCATTTACCGATTTGACGGGCGAGACGGGCTGGCGGCGGTTTTTCTGCTTGTGATGACAGTCATAGTGCTGGCAGGCTGCATCTCGGGAGCCTGCCATGTTGAATATTTCCCTGAGATTATCTATGCGAAAACGACTGTGATTCAGATGGCAAGCTATGCTGCCTTTGCATGTATATGTTATTTCCCTGTATTTATCGAAGCCAAGGAGGTGCTGGTGTGGAAACATTTAGAATCAAAAATCTGACATTCACTTATCCTGAAAAAGCACAGCCTGCACTTTGCGATATAAATCTTGAAATAATGATGGGTGAGATGGTGGCCCTATGCGGGCAGTCCGGAAGCGGGAAAACCACCTTGCTTCGAAACATGAAGCCCCTCATTGCTCCTTTCGGAAAGATTGAAGGATCCATTGAATTTTATGGTACAGATATACATGAGCTTAGTCAGCAGCTGCAGGCCTCAAGAATTGGCTACGTACTCCAGAACCCGGATGCGCAGATCGTCACAGACAAAGTCTGGCACGAACTGGCCTTTGGTCTCGAAAATCTTGGAATTGATACCAGGACAATCAGGCTAAGGGTTGCCGAAATGGCAAGCTTCTTCGGAATTCAGAGCTGGTTTCACAAGGATGTAAATGAGCTTTCCGGGGGACAGAAGCAGCTTCTTAATCTGGCTTCAGTAATGGCCATGCAGCCGGATGTTCTCATTCTTGACGAACCAACTTCCCAGCTTGATCCTATCGCTGCGGGGGATTTTCTGACTACTGTCAGCAAGATAAACAGGGAACTCGGA
>JAQVOT010000018.1 GCA_028702415.1 Eubacteriales bacterium | reverse complement strand
ATGCCGGATCGGTTTCTGGTTAGTTTAACTGCTTTTGTCATTAATGAATTTTTCATCTCAAAACCTCCTTTTTTATTACAATTCCAGCAGGGCGGGGCTCACTGTAATAACAATCAGAACGAGCAGAAATAACGTTAATGGGAGAGTAAGCCGGGTTTCGGCAATACGTCCTCGTTCCTCGCAGTTACGTTTTCTGTTAAGCCAGAGTATTTCACTCTCGCGCTGCAGTTTGTCAGTAAGCTCAACGCCCTTGCTGATATTGTCACTAATAATGTTGCTGATTCGCATAAGTTCTTTGGCTGTATCGCCACCGGCACTTCGCCGGGATCTGGCAAAATTACGAAATTCTGTGTGCATTGAGCTATTAGTATGCTTTACACGATTCAATATTTCACTCATCTGTAGGTAAAAATAGTCTCCCATTGAAGAAGAGCCACAGGTTTTTTCCACAGATTTTTCAAATGCTGAATTCAAAACAAGACCGGCATTCAGAAGCAAAACAAGTCGGTTTATGAATTCCGGAAGCTGACGGGCAATGGAATCCTGTTCAGCTTCTATTACCTTTACCGCAACACGGTTCCGGTTCCTGTATAGAAGAATGTCGATTATTATTATTGCAAAAGCAATGGGGACTATATGAGTGTTCCTTTTAACAGACCATTCTATTTTCTCACCGGATGAAAGGCGGTTTGGTAATCTCACTTTCCGAAGGGAAGAATCCTCGTTTATTGATGAAATAATGCTCCGCATTTCAAATGCCATGAGCTCTTCATCTGACATTTTACTATTTGAATCAGGGTTTTCTGTCTTGGCGCCAGCAGGTAAATTTTCATCGGCATAAGGATAAATGTTGATAGTGTATGACTTTGAAAGGCCTGACTCTTCGGTTTTTACACTTGCATTGAGATTAATTTGTCCGGAAGATGAACCTTCCTCGGGGCGTACCACATAGAGACCGTTTTCCCCCTGAATAAGAGGAATCGAATCTGTACTGGATGCAATAACGAAATCTACTCCCATAAGCAACAATCCGATAAGTGTAAGGATAATTATATTTCTTTTCATATTTCTACCGTCGAAATCTTTTCCATTAGTAACACTCCACAGGCTGAAGCCAGAAGGCAGCCGGTCATAATAAGGCGTCCGGATATTCCCGCATATAGCAGGGCAATATAGGAGGGGGACAGGATATTTAGAATCAGTAGCATTGCCAAAGGCATTAGAGCAATCAGTCTGCCCTCAAGCTTTTTCTGTGCTGTTATGGCCTTAATCTCACGTTTAATATTCATTTTATCTGTAAGTATATCCGATGTTCGCGAAATGATTCTTTCCATATTTCCTCCCAGGCTACGGCAGGTTAGATAAACCTGAACAAAGTTATTGATATCTTCATTTCGACTTCTTTCAGCAAAGTCTGCCAGCAGTACAGCATCACTTTCGTTGTTTTCGGTTATGGCCTTCCTCATGTATGCCAGCTCGATCATTATAAGTTCATCATCGGAATACATAACCGACAGATTGTCATAGGCTTCCAGTATGGATTCTGACATGTGTCGGCCGGATGCAACTGATGCGGAGAGAGAATAAAGCAGGTCCTTAAATTGAATGTCAAGCTTCTTCATTCTTTCCGAAACTCTGATTTTCTCATAATAAGGACGCAGCTTTATTATGATTATTCCCCCAAGCAAAGAAAGAAATGGACTATGATAGAAGAGATAAATCACAAAAGCTATCCCATTGTATCCCAGCAGGTAAAATATTATTTTCTCTTTTTCATTAAGTTCATATACCGAGTAATCCCGTATCACAATTGCTTACCTCCTTAAGTTTTTCCCTGTGGATAAGTTTGTTTCCGGTCAGACCTCTTTCAATGTCATATAGAGTATTGGTTGTTATTTCACCATTCTGTATGCTATCCAGTTCAGCTATTTCAATTACCTTACGACTACCGTCTTTCATTCTGCTCATGTGAATTATTACATCTATGCCTTCGCATATCTGGGAACGAATGGCATTGACAGGAAAGTCCACAGATTGCATGAACATGGCTTCAAGTCTTTTTATCATTCCTGAAATGCTATTGGCATGACCGGTACTTAAGGAACCTGAATGTCCCGTATTCATTGCATTTATCATGTCAAAGACTTCTCCTCCCCGCACTTCGCCAATTATTATTCTATCCGGTCTCATTCTGAGGCTGGCTTTAACAAGCTGGGACATATCCACAGCTCCTTTACCCGTAACATTGGCATTGCGACATTCCATTCGGACGATGTTATCCAGCTGATCAATCTGAAGCTCAGCGGAATCCTCAATAACGATTACTCGTTCATCTGAAGGTATCAATTGGGCAAGGACATTAAGCATTGTGGTTTTACCACTTGATGTTCCTCCTGAGACAAAGCAGTTAAAGCCACATTTAACCAGAACCCTGAGAAAATTTGCTGCCTCCAGAGGCAGGGTATCATTCAATATGAAGTCCCTCATGGACATTATTCTTTCGGGAAATTTGCGAATGGTAAGAATGGGTCCATTAAGGGCAACATTTCTGTATACGGCATTTACTCTGGAGCCGTCAGATAGACGTGCATCTACTATAGGGTTAAGTTCATTAATCTCTCTCTGCACACGTCCGGCTATTCTTCTGATCAGTTCTTCAAGATCTTCAGTTGAATCAAAAGCTAAAGGAATCTGGTGAATTTGGCCGTTTTTTTCAACAAAAACCTTGTCCTTGCCGTTAACCATTATTTCTGTAATCGAATTGTCATCTACAAAAGGCTGCAGTATATCCATCTCTTTTCGAAGAGATAGAAAAAGCCTTTCTACAAGAGCAAAGTTTTCCTCATGGCTACAGGCTTGTGACCTATCTTTCGAAAAAACGTATCCCTCAATAATCTCAAGTGCCTTTGCATCTGACATTTCCTCCACAGTTTCTGCAAGCAAAAGCCTTATTTCGGAGATATATCTGTGGATATCATCTTTAGTATAAAATGACATCATTACCATATTTTCCCTTTCAAAATGGATAATATCATAAATGGAATATTTTGACAAGACAAAATTAAATAAATAGGGAATTTATTTTCTAATTATTTTATACAAAACAAGAGTGGAGATTTTTTAGATCAATAATATCTGCGTCTAAATATCTACAGATTGCCGTAACTGATATAGTCAAATTTTAGTTTATAAACATGTAAAGCAATAAAATTCGGCTATAGCATTCAGCAATATTATGGGGGATAATATAAAAAACAGTATGTATTTCAATTTAGCTTTTGGAGGAGAGAAAATGAATCAAGCACAACCACAACTCCATGGTGTTGCAGGACTTAAGAAGCATGATATCAAAGTTTCAGGTGTAGTCTTTATGCTTTACTGTCTTGTTGCGGCAGGAGCATTTGGAATTGAGGAAATGATTCCGGAAGCAGGTCCAGGCATGACAATTCTGTTGCTTTGCATTTTTCCGTTTATCTGGGCCCATCCAATCAGCAGTCTGGTGGCAGAGTGTTCGTCAGTGATGCCTTCTGAAGGCGGAGTCTATGTCTGGGTAAAGGAAGCTTTTGGCGAGTTCTGGGGGTTCCAGACAGGCTGGTGGGCAACCGTATCAACCTATATCACAAATGGCGTATACGTGGCACTTGTATCCGGATATGTCAGTCAGATGATGCCAATGTCAGCCATGGCAGATCAGGCTCTGAAAATCGGTATGATTGTAATTTTCACAATTATCAATCTGCTGGGTTTGAAGGAAGTCGGTAAAGTAAGTACTGTTCTTTCCATTCTTATAGTTCTGGCCTTTATGCTTGTAGCTTTAGTAGGTTTCTTCAACTGGGAAACAAATCCTGTGGAACCATTCATGCCTGAAGATTATACATTTATTGATGGCGTTGGTGGAGGAATCTGCATTGCTATCTGGATGTACTGCGGATATGAATGCATATCAAACATGGCCGGTGAAGTTAAGAATCCACAACATATTCCTAAGGGTCTTAAATTGGCAATGCCGCTGATCGCATTGACATATGTACTTCCAACAATTGGAGGCCTTGCTTCAATGCCTGCCGGCAGCTGGGAGAATTGGTCAACAGAGGGAGGATTCGACGATACATCAGTGGGATATGCAACAATTCTTTCAGACAATCTTGGAGGATCAATCGGAAATGTGGCAGGTTACATTTTCCTGATAGTTGCCATTATTTCTCAGTGCGCTATTTTCAATACTTATCTGGCATCAGGCTCACGTGGATTCTTTGTTCTTGCGGATGACCATCTCTGTCCACAGTTCCTTGTTAAGATAAGCAAAAACAGAGGTGTACCTTATGTAGGTATACTTTCACTCTCAATTGTGACATATATTCTCTGCCAGTCAGACTTCACTACTCTGGTATCAATGGAAGTGGTATTCATTCTGGCACTCTACATCATCCTGCCGATTTCTGTAATCAAGCTCCGTAAGAAACTGCCTGTTGACAAAAGAAAGAAGAGAAATCTGTATGTTATAGCCGGCGGGGAAAAGGCCTTGATCTATTACTGCGGATTCCCTATTGTGATTTCGATTTTCGCACTTCTCGTTAATGGAACAGATTATCTGGCGACAGGACTAATGGCAATTTGTTCAGGGCCTGTTGCATACATTATTTTCAAAAAGACATGTGGAGGACTGTCTGTTACAGATGCGAAGGAACACCCAACAAACGGTTTTGGTCTGGCAAAGGGAGATACTGTAAGAATCGGTGTGTTTGCTTTTCTTGCGGGTGTTATTTCTTTCTTTGGACAGTTCTGGCTCAGATGGTATGAAATCAGCTGGGGAGAATGGGGCCCTGGTGATTACGATGTATTCAGCAACTGCATTCCACAGGTTCAGATGTGGCTTGGAATAGCCGGAGCGATCTGTATTGTGGGCGGAGCCATTATGTATTTCGTAGGAAAGAAAAAGGACCCGCCGCTTCCGGAAAAAGAACTGGATGTAGAAGCGACTCTCAACAAGTACCTGATGGAAGAAAAGACAGAAACATTCTTTGACTAATACTGAAACGAAACGGGCTGAGATGACTCAGCCCGTTTTTTAGTGTATAATGCTTTTACAAAAATAATGCAGGAGGCGGAAATGATTCCACTGAGTACCAAAATGCGCCCCGAAAGACTGGAAGGCTTCGTTGGACAGAAGCATTTTGTGGATGAGGGATCCCTTTTTTACAATTCAATAAAAAACAAGACATTTGAATCCGCAATTTTCTTTGGCCCCAGCGGAACCGGCAAGACAACACTTGCTCGCATTATTGCAGGAGAACTGGATGGTAGTTTTGTTGAGATAAATGCTTCCACCACAGGGATAAAGGAGTTGAAGGAAATTCTGAAGAATGCCGCTGACAGATTTCATGGTCTTATGAAAGAAACTACAGTGCTCTATGTTGATGAGGTGCACCGCTGGAACAAGCTTCAGCAGGATTCACTTCTCAAGGCAATAGAAGAAGGTATTGTGAAATTTATCGGGAGCACCACAGAAAATCCATATTTCTCCATCAATAACGCAATTCTCAGTCGCGTTCGGAACATATATGAATTCAAACACCTTGAGTATACGGACATCCTTACAATTTTGAAGCGAACTCTCACAGACAGTGAAAAAGGCTTCGGAGGTCTGGGAGTGCAATATGATGAGGAGGCCCTGACAATTCTGGCCAAGATGGCAGGCGGGGACTGCAGAGTGGCACTGGATGCCCTGGGATTTATAGTAGATAATCTGTCAGAAGGTCAGAAGCTTGACAGCAGTATTGTGGCAGAAGCCATGCAAAAGCAGACAACATTCTACGATAAGGAAGAGGACAAATACAATTTGCTTTCGGCACTGCAGAAATCAGTGAGAGGATCCGACCCTGATGCGGCAATACATTATCTGGCTCGGCTTATTGATGGAGGGGCAGATGAAATGATGATCGGACGACGTCTTATGGTAATGGCCTCAGAAGATATCGGAATGGCATATCCTAATGCTATTTCAATTGTAACCGCGTGCGTGCAGGCGGCTCGTATGATAGGCTTCCCAGAGGCACAGATTCCACTTGCTCAGGCTACGATACTGATGGCTTCATGTCCTAAATCAAACCGGGCAAACGAAGCACTTAATGCTGCGCTTTCCGATATTCATTCAAGGAAAATAGATGCTGTGCCGGCTCATCTTATGGATTCCCATTATGGGGGAGCAGCCAGACTTGGAAGAGGGCTCGATTATAAATATCCCCATGCTTATGGGGGATATGTAACACAGCAGTATCTACCGGACAATCTTTACAAAGAGGGCGTTCGCTATTACAAACCGGGAGAAAACGGCAGCGAAGGCGCATTCAAAAAGTATCTTGATGAACTGAGAAAAATAGATAAAACCAATGACAGATAATTTTGTAAACAAGCGAATAATTGTAGCGAAAAGTGCCGGCTTTTGCTTCGGTGTAAAGAGAGCAATAGACATGGCTGTAAACGGAGCAGCAAAGGGTAAAATCTATTCTCTGGGTCCTCTTATCCACAATGAAACAGTTGTTGAGGATCTGGAAAAAAGGGGTGTTCATGTCATCAGCAGTCTGGAGGAGGCTGAGGAAGGAAGCACTGTAGTAATTCGTTCACATGGGGAACCGGAGAAGGTTTATAATCTGGCGGCAAAAAAAGGCATCAGACTGGTGGATGCAACATGCCCTTTTGTTGAAAAGATTCATAATCTGGTCCGGGAAACCAATAAACAGGTCCTCATTGTCGGGGACGAAAATCATCCGGAAGTGAAAGGTATAGCAGGCTGGTGCAGCAAGGACAAGCCTGCAATAATAATTAACAGTGCTCAGGGCGGTTTTTCGGAGGAATTATTCGTGGTGGCGCAGACTACTTTAAGGCAGGAAATTCTTGATGATGTCATTTCCAAGCTGGAAGAAGAGGGTGTGTGTTTCGAACTTCATAACACCATCTGCAAAGCCACAAAAGAGCGCCAGGATGAATGTGAGAGACTTGCAAAAGAAAGTGATGTGATGCTGGTAATAGGTGACAGAATGAGTTCTAATACCAGAAAGCTTTTTGATATAGCAAAAAAGTATTGCGAACACACCTATTTAATTGCCAATAAAGAAGATTTGCCATTGCACCAGTTAAGAAAATGTAATAAAATAGGTACGGTAGCAGGTGCTTCGACGCCTGACTACACAATTAAGGAGGTTATTGCTAATATGAGCGAAAACAAAGAATTAACCATGGCGGAACTGCTTTTAGAAGTGGATATCGACAAATCGCTTAAGCTGCCAAGGAACGGAGAAATCGTTACCGGAAAAGTTCATCAGGTTAATGAAGGAGAAGTAATTGTTAATTTAGGAGTCAAGAAAGACGGTATTCTTCCTAAATCAGAAGCCAGCCTTGAAGAAGGACAGAGCCTCACTGATGTTTTTAAGGTAGATGACGAAATCAAGGCTAAGGTAATCAAGACTGATGATGGAGATGGCGGCATCTTACTTTCAACTAAGAAATTGGAATACATCGCCAACTGGGAAGAAATAGTTAAGGCGTATGAAGATAAATCAGTTCTTGAAGTAAAAGTAACAAGAGCTGTAAAGGGTGGCGTTATTGCAGAGTACAAAGAATTCTCGGGATTCATCCCACTCTCACAGCTGTCCGATCACTTCGTAGTTGATGCAGAAGAGTTTATCGGCAAGACTATGGAAGTAAAGGTATTCAGGATCGATCCTTCCAAGACAAAGGCTGTATTCTCACACAAGTTGTATCTCGGTGAAGAAAGACAGAAACTTGTTAAGGAAGTCTGGGACAAGCTGAATGTAGACGATATTGTTGAGGGCACAGTAATGAGATTCACTGACTACGGTGCATTCGTAGATATCGGTGGAATCGACGGACTGCTTCATATTTCTGAGATTTCATGGGGCAAGCTTAAGCACCCTCAGGAAGTTCTGAAAATTGGGGACAAGATTAACGTTAAAGTTCTCTCAATGAACGAAGAAAAAGAAAAGATTTCACTGGGTCTGAAGCAGAACACTCCAGAACCATGGAGTGTAATTGACGAGAAGTATCAGGTTGGCCAGATTATCGAAGGTAAAGTTGTTCAGATAAAGGAATACGGCGCATTCGTAGAACTGGAACCGGGTCTGGACGGGCTTGTACACATTTCAGAAGTTGCTCATAAGAGAGTTGAAAATCTAAGCAATGAACTGGAAGTTGGACAGACTGTACAGGTTAAGATTCTGGAGGTTGATAAGGACAGAAAGAGGATTTCACTGAGCATCAGAGAAACAATGGATCCTCCTACGGCTGAGGAAATCGCTGCAGAGAAGGCAGAAGCTGAGGCTGCAAAGGCTGAAGCTGCAAAGGTTGAGGCTGAAAAGGCTGAAGCCGCAAAGGTTGAAGAAGCAAAGACTGAAGACGCAAAGGTTGAAGAAGCACCTGTTCCTGAAGAGGCTCCGGTAGCTGAAATAGCAGTTGCTGAAGAAAGTTCGGAAGAAGCTGCTGTAGAAGAACCTGCAGAGGAAGCGTAAAATAATAAACAAGATAATAACAAAAGAACCAGATATCTGGTTCTTTTGTTGTATTTAATCCCTGGCAAATTGAACTCACCTGAGAGTCATTTAGATGCATATATCAGTTCGCGAGCAGAGGCCAGAGTGGTGTCTGTTATGTTTTCGCCTCCCAGCAGTCTGGCGATTTCTGCAATCCGTTCTTTTTCGTTGAGGGCATCAACAGTCGTGTAAGTCATTGAATCATCTGAATGTTTGGATATGCGATAATTTGAAGTACCATAAGCTGCAATTTGAGGCAAATGGGTTATGCAGATTATCTGATGTTTTTCTGCGATTTCCCTTAGTTTGCGGCCAACAACAGAGGCAGCTATGCCACTTATACCGCTGTCGATTTCATCAAAGATCATTGTAGGTATTTCATCGTAATCTCCGATTATTTTTTTGAATGCCAGCATAATACGGGACATTTCACCACCGGATGCTATTTTGCTAAGTGACTTCAAGGGCTCTCCTCTATTGGTTGTAATAAGAAATTCCACAATATCTGTTCCTTCCGGGCTGAAAGCTTCTATATCTTTGAAATCTATTCGGAATTCAGCATCGGTGAAGTTGAGTTGTGTCAACTGCTCCGTAATTAGTTTTTCGAGAGCTTTTGCTGATTCCTTGCGTGCGCAGCTTAACTTGTTACTGGCATCCTTAAGGGCAATTACGATTTTTTTTATTTCGCTTTCGATTCGGCACATCTCTTCATCTGCATTTTCAATGGAATCAAGGCGAAGTTTAAGTTCATCCGCATACATGATAAGTTGAGGAATATCACGACCGTGCTTGTTTTTTAGCCTGTTAATCATTTCTTCCCGCTGAATTGCATTATCAAGTGCTTCAGGGTCAAATACCGTTTTGTCACGGCACTCTCTTATACTGGAACAGGCATCTTCGTATTCGTAGTATACTCCTTTGATCCTTTCAGCCAGTTCAGCAAGTTCTTCACTATACTCAGAAGTGTATTCTACCATATCCGCCACCTGCTTCATCGCTGCAAGAACAGGGAAGTCGCCGTCAGTTGCAAGCTGATAAGCACCTGCCAGATTCTGAAATATTTTCTCGCTGTTCTGGAGGAGTGATATCTCTTCTGCCAGCCTAAAATCTTCGCCGGGGATAAGGTGGGCTTCAGTGATTTCATGCAGTTCATATTCCATGAAGTCCTTTTGCCTCTGGCCTTCAGCCTGGTCCTTTTTTAGAGTGGCCATTTTTTTTAGAAGGGCTTCATATTCATAAAACAGTAGAGCAACATCTGACTTTGCACCTGAAATTTCATCTCTGCGGTAAAGATCAACAAGGCGAATGTGGTTGTCCGGATAAAGAAGCGACTGGTGGTCGTACTGTCCATGAATGTCTGCAAGTTTGCTGCATAGATTGCTGAGGGTTCCCAGGGTCACGATTTCGTCGTTAATCCGGCAGATATTTCGGCCGCCGGCAGAAATGTCACGGGTTATAATATATTCTTCACCATCATAATACGCAATCATCTGGATGGTTGCCTTATCGCATCCTGAACGTACAAAAGCAGTGTCTGCCCGACTGCCAAGAGCCAGGCTCACTGCTTCTATTACTATCGATTTACCGGCACCTGTTTCGCCGGTAATTATGTTGAGCCCATCTCCCAGGTCCAGATCTACATTTTCAATGATTGCAAAATTTCTAATACTGATATGTTTGATCATATCCTGTACCTCTTATTTTTTGTCCAGCATCTTCTGCAGATAGTCCACAACCTCATCAGAATTGGCAGGGTCATCGGTTACCAGCAGAAGGGTGTTATCACCGGCGACAGAACCTATTACATGATTGAGTGACATATAATCAAGTGCTTCACCTGCGGCATTACCGCAACCCGAAAGACATTTTAGAAGAATAATATTTCCTGATTTTACAATTGAACGAACAGTGCTTCTGTATATATCTGTAAGTCTTTCAGGAACAGGGCCTCCCTCATTCTTAGATAATGCATATTTATACACACCATTTTGTCCCAGCGTTTTGATCAGCTGGAGTTCTTTAATGTCACGGGAGACTGTTGCCTGTGTTACATCATAACCGTATTCCAGGAGCATGTTAACGAGCTTGTCCTGGGTCTCAATTTCAAAGTTCTCGATCAATTCAAGGATTTTATTTTGTCTTGAAATACGCATTGCAAATACCTCCATCTGTTATACAAGGCAGGTTTATTAATTTGTGCGTATTATATCATAACAGTTGACAGAAATCTATAATTATACGGTCTATGGAATATAATCAATTGAGATGGATGCGAACGTACATTTGGGGTTTACAAACATTTGTTCGAATGTTATACTAACACCAGGAGAGACAAAAAGCAATGAAAATTTTAGGAATTGATCCCGGGTATGCCATTTTAGGTTGGGGAATAATTGAACAGACAGGCAACAGATTCAGGGTAATAGAATATGGCTCCATTACTACAGCTAAAGATATGTTAATGTCTGAAAGGCTGGAAATCCTCTATGATGAACTACGGGAAATCATCAGGGAAAACAACCCGGATGTTGCAAGTATAGAGAAGTTATTTTTTAACACCAACACAACCACGGCCATTAACGTGAGCCAGGCCAGAGGTGTAGCAATTCTTGCCTGTATTAAAGGCGGGCTGGATGTAAAGGAATATACACCCCTTCAGATAAAACAGGCACTGGTGGGATACGGCAGAGCTGACAAGAAGCAGATTCAGTTTATGGTAAAGACCATGCTGAATCTCAAGGAAGTGCCTAAGCCCGATGATACTGCAGATGCACTGGCAGCAGCAATATGCCACGCACATTCGGCAGATAACAGATTAAATATCAAAATATCAGGATAAGGGATATTTGAAAGGATAGATTATGATAGGATTACTTAGAGGAATACTGGCCGATAAAGGTGACGGTTACATAATTGTGGATGTAAACGGGGTGGGATATCAGGTGAATGTTCCGGCAAACACAAGCGCATATCTTAAGGCGGAAGGTGAAGAAGTGCTGGTGCACACTGCAATGATTGTCAGAGAGGATGACATGAGCCTTTACGGTTTTTCCGGTAAAGGGGAGCTGGATGTTTTCAGGAAACTGACTTCCGTCAGCGGAGTAGGTCCGAAAGCTGCAATTGCTGTTCTTTCGGCTTTCACCCTCGATCAGTTTAAGCAGACCATAGTATTTGAAGATTCCAAATCTCTTCAGAGAGCCAATGGTATAGGCAAAAAAACCGCAGAGAGAATCGTTCTGGAGCTAAAAGACAAGTTCACATCAGAGAGTCTGATTGACCCTTGCGGGAATGCGGATGATGGGGCAGCCACGAGCGCTGCTAACGGCGGCAGAGCCGAGGCAATAAATGCTCTTGTTTCACTTGGATACTCAAGAGGTGAAGCCACAAGCGCTCTTGCCGAAATAAGCGAGTCTGATCTGAGCACTGAAGAATACATTAAACGTGCACTTAAGAATATGTTTTAAAAAAGGCCGGTATTGATTTTGCATGAAAGGATTGAAATGGATTACGAAGAAAGAATTACATCTGCAGAACTTGGCCATGGCGAAGAAAGA